>CAVHDN010000075.1:0-8524 GCA_963634315.1 Flexilinea sp.
CATCGAAGTTGCCGTATGTACGCACGTTCCGTCTCAATGGTGCGTCGGAGGTGGCCAAGCAAGGGCGTGTCATAACGCTTGCGGCCAAAAGCGGTGAGGAGGAGAACTCCTTCGACGAGCCGTTAAAAATCTCGCCTGTGGAGACAGCCTACAAACGGTTTGGTAAAGAGTTTAGCTACACTTTCAAGCCTTTCTCTTACACTATACTGCGAGTGAAAACCAATAAATAAATCTAAGATAAGAACATTCAAAACAATCTAAAATTATCATTATGAAGAGAACATTTTTACGTTTCGCGGCTTTCATGCTGCTCGCTATGGGTGGCACGGCTGCATCTTTTGCAGAAGAAGTGACAGATGTGACGTTTGGATTTGACGAAACCCTGACCGACAATGGTGACGGAACGGGTACTATTGCCGACTTTGCCACAACCTGTAACAGTGATATTCTTAGCCTCGAGTGGATAACTGATGGTTTTCGTTCTGTAAGCACTGAAGCATCAGTCTCATGGACGTCGAATAAAGTGACTTACACAGGCACGAAAGCCATTCAGGTTGGATTTAACGTGTCGCCCACACAAGCCTATTACGGCTATAAGGTGGTTATTCCCGAAGGTAGTACATTCACTCTGAAAAGCGTTAAGGGCGATGTGCTGATGACATGGCAGCAGCTGTCGCAGCAAATAAAGGTGGAGACGGCAGAGGGAAGCCTCGTTTGGAAGTCCGACTCCAACTATGTGCGTAAGGGAGCTTGGCGCAACACCATAAACACCACCCTGACCGACAACGTGGAACTCTCGGCTGGTACTTATCTTTTTATAAGCTTGTGTTCGCATCTTGAGGGGAGTGTCAAGTCGCAAGTTCCAATAGCACTTGTGTTCAATGGCGAGCTGAAAGCTGTTGAGCAACCAAAGACCCCCGGCTTCAGCATCACTGATGCAGGTTACGCTACAGTAGTAACTCCTGTCGATAAGGCCGTGACGTTCCCCGACGATGTAAAGGTTTGGAAAGCCACAAAGATTGACGGTTCAACAGTGACCATGACAGAACTTTCAGGCATCATCCCTGCCGCAACGCCTGTGCTGGTTTCAGGCAGCAAGGGCGACTACGAGCTTACCACAACCGACGAGGACGTTACTGCAGATGTCACTGGCAACATGCTCATAGGCTACAACACCGACACGGAGATTACTGCCACCGACATGGAGTCTTATACCTATTATTCTCTCAATGCTGCTGAAGACGGCACGGCAGGCTTCTATCGCCGCACCGAGGCTTTCACAGCGAAGGCTGGCAAGGCTTATCTGCGCGTCAGCGGAGCTACACAGACAAGTACAGCTAAGATGGGTATGTTCTTCGACGACAACACTACCACCGGCATTAGCGGCATTGAAGCAAACAAGTCTGCCAATGGTGTGTACTACAATCTCAACGGACAGCGCATCAGTGCTCCGGCCAAGGGCTTGTACATCCTCAACGGAAAGAAATACGTAAATAAATGAACATTAAAATATAAGGAGATATAAACAATGAAAAAAACATATATTGCACCAAGCAACAATGTCATGCATATGGAGCTTGAAGAAATGATAGCTAGTTCCACAACTCTTGAGGTGAAGGGCGATTTCAACTCCGTTGGTGGCGTTCTTAGCGACGACCTCGGAAAGACCAACTCAAACGACCTTTGGGACATGGACGACGAATACTGATGTCCTCGTAACCTGCCAAGCACATTGCCCCATTTGTTCAATTGTCCTCAAAGGTCGCACTTCGGAGAAGCGCTCCTACTACTGCGCCTCGCGGAAAGGCAAATTTAGTAGGAGCAGTTCTCCGAACTGCGGCCAAACAAATGCAACCCATATAAAGACAAAACAACAACTAAAACCTATCTATTTATGAAGAAACCCTTTTTACGTCTATCGGCCGCAGTGCTGCTCGTCATGTGCCATATGGCAGTGGCTATGGCACAAGGAGGCAAGGAAATACGTTTCGGCTTTGACGAAGGCGTGACCAAGACCGACGATGCCACTGGCACAATAGGTGCGTTCGAGACTGTGTGCACGAGCGAAATAATAACTACAGAGTGGATAACTGACGGACTGCGCAGCATAGCTACCGACGCCAACACCTCATGGACTTATGGCGGTGTGGCCTATACAGGACAGAATGGTGTGCAGATAACCTTCAATCCGTCGCCCACGCAAGGCTACTATGGCTATAAGGTGACCATACCCGAAGGCTACAGTTACATCCTCAAGGGCGTCAAGGGCGATGTGCTGATGAACTATCAGCAGCTGTCGCAGCAAATAAAGGTGGAGACGGCAGAGGGAAGCCTCGTTTGGAAGTCCGACTCCAACTATGTGCGTAAGGGAGCTTGGCGCAACACCATAAACACCACCCTGACCGACAACGTGGAACTCTCGGCTGGCACTTACCTCTTTAAGAGTGTGGTGTCGCTGACAGAAGGCGGTGGCGGCAAGCTGCACACACCCGTGGCACTGATGTTCACCGGCGAATTGAAATATGCCGGCGGCTCAATGGTTGTGCCGCAACTCACGAGCCTTACGGCAGACGGCATAGACCTGCTCGCTAAGGTTTCCGACAACACCGTAAACTACCAGTTGGCCTATGGCGCATGCACGTTTCCTGAAGTGAAGGCCACTTGCGACGAGAATGGCACAGTGACCGTGACACAAGCTACAGTAGATTATCCGCAGGCGAAGGTGAAGATAGTGAGCACTGACGGCTACTATAACGAAGTATATACCGTGAAGTTCACGGTAGGCCAACCCGCCACTGCCGCAGATACCATCTATGTGGCCACACCCGTTATCAACGTTGTGGAGAGTGAGAACAGTGATGCTGTGACCATAACTACTGCCACTCCCAATGCAAAGATATACTACACTATAGACGGCAGCACTCCTACGACGAAGAGCATTCTCTACACGGGCGAGCTTACCGTAAACCACAACATGACTCTCTCTGCCATCGCCGTGCTGCCCGTGTTCAACTACGGCAACAGCCCCGTAGCCACGCACACGTTCACACACTTCAAGACCATTGGCGGCTTCTCGTTCACACTGACCACCGGCGACGGAACGACCACCGACCTGTCGGGCGATGATACCTACAAATACATTCGCCAGTCGAAGTCTAATCCCTCGTTTGGACTGAAGGGTTCAAGCTATGTATATAGCGACTCGCGCTTCAAAATAGGAGCCGGACAGAAGTTCGCCATCAGTGTTCCAGCCAATGCCGTAGTTTCTAAGGTCACATTCAATTCGTTCTGCGAGAACTACTACGATGCTACTACCGACAACTACGCCCTGATGGACTATTTCCGCAGTGAGGGAGCCACATGCATATACAGTGACACCATCCGTGGCGGCAAAGACACGGAGTTCATCGTGCAGAACCACAGCCACGGCAAGGACATAGAGTTCTCCATGGCCTCCTGCCGACAGGTGGCCTTTGGCAGCATCACCATCGAGTATTCACAATACAACGACGGACAAGTGAACCTGCTCTCGACGAGCATAGCCGACAAGTCAATTACCGACGCTTCGGCTTGCTTGACCATGTACTTCGACCGTAGTGTCACTCTCGCCGACAATGCGAAGATGAAGCTTGACGGAACCGACGTGCGCACCGTGGCCAACGATTCGAAGGTCAGAGCCTACTACTGGAACCTGCCTTATGGCTCAACACACACACTCACTTTGGCCGCCAATAGTCTGAAAGACATCTTCGGCAACTGCTATGGCAAAGACATTACCGTTAGCTTCACCGTGAAGGAAGCACCCAAGATGCAGAAAGCCACGTTCGACTATGTAGTGGGTACGCCCGATGAACTGAAGGCCGCCCTCACTGCCGTTGCCGCTACAAACACGACAGCCGATGCCGCCCGCAAGCGCATTCTCGTGAAGAACGGAGACTATGACATGGGGCAGCAGACGGAGACAAAGATAAATGGCTACAACGTGTCGCTCATTGGACAGTCGCGTGAAGGCGTGAGAATCTTCCACGAGGGCAACGGCGGCATAGTGGGCGATGCCACTCTGTGCAACAACAGTCAGGACTTCTACATGCAAGACATCACCGTGGAGCATGCCTCGTCGGTGCGCAAGGGCAACAGCCGTGGTGTGACCGTGGCCTACTGTGGCGGCAACAAAGCCATACTGAAGAATGTGGAGATGATAAGCGGACAGGACACCTACGTCACTGGCGACCGCACCTACCACGAGGACTGCATCATACACGGCACCGTAGACTTCATATGCGGTGGCGGCGACAACTACTTCTACCGTACCGACCTGCTCATTGAGGGTGGGGCATGCATCACAGCCGCAAGTCACGATGCCTCCACCGAATGGGGCTACGTGTTCCGCGACTGCACCGTCAAGCCCGGCAACTTCATCACTCCAGCGGCCACCAATGGAAGCTACACTCTCGGCCGTCCTTGGAAGAACGAGCCGCGTGTGGCTTTCATCAACACACAAATGAACATCACGGCTTCGGACAAAGGGTGGGGCGGCATGTCGCTTGTCAACACCCACTTCTACGAGTATGGCTCAAAGGACGCTAACGGCAAGGACGTGAGTCTGGCCAAGCGCACTGTGAAGGACATTTCGCTCAACCAGTACACGCCGGTGCTTACCAAGGAGCAGGCCGACGACTACGACAAGTACAACGTGGTGGGCGGCGACGATGGATGGATACCTACGCTCTACACCAAGCAGATGGAGGCACCTGTGGTGAACGCCGAGGGCAACACCATCAGCTGGAACGATGTGGATAATGCCCTTTGTTATGTGGTGTTCTGCGACGGCAAGTATGTGGGACAAACCACAGATACTTCATTTGCCTGCACCGACAACGGCAACTACACCGTGTGCGCCGCCAACGAGATGGGTGGCTTGGGGGCTTTATCGGTAGGCGTTGCCACAGGCATTGGCCACGTGGAAGGCGAAAAGGCGGAAAAGACAAAGCAGGTGTATGACCTGGGCGGACGCAAGCAAGACGCAAGCAAACTCGCCAAAGGCATATACATTGTGAACGGCAAGAAGCAAATATGCAAATAAGACAGTGGGGATTTTATAGAACATTTCTATAATAAATCCCCACTTCCTACAGTTGAATTATTAAATAAAGAATAACAGATGAAAAAGGGAAGAAACTTTCTGCGAGGCTTAGTGGCAGCCATTGCGTTGATGCTGACAGCCACGGCTACGGCCGAAGTCACTTTCGGTTTCAAACGTGCCCTCACCGTTTCGACGGATGACAGCAGCAAGGGTACTTGCGGTGACGTGGAACTCGTAAGCGGACACAAGGCAGTGACGCTCTCGTGGATAGAGAAGCACAACTCAAACATAAAGATTGTCACTGGAGCAAAGACATTCACACTTGATGATGTGGCCTACACCACCACAGGCTCTGCCAATGACATTCAGTTCCAGATGGGCGGAACGTTCGGACTTCAAGCCGACGACAACTACTTCGGTTTCGAAATGCAGATAGCCAAGGGCTACACGCTAACACTGACAAACGTTGACGTGGAGTATTGGCGCACAGCCAAAGGTTTGGGCTATGATGTGGGCGTGGTTGACATGGACTCGCCCACCGATACCATACGCCTCGGCGCAAAGGAAGAGCGCAAGATAATGAATCTGGAGTTGCACGAGGCGGTGACCAACTGCGTGCTCACTGGCGGCAAGACCTACCGTGTGGTGCTGCGCCACTATGGTTGGTATTCCAACGGCAAGGCTGAGCACTATCCCTTGGAACTTACGGTTACGGGAAACGTCACTTCCGAAGTTGTCATAATGCCCGAGCTGTTGTCGCTCACCGTGGGCGGAGAGGAAGTGAAGGACAAGCTGAAGAACAACGCCATGGACTACACCATGCCCTATGGCACGAGCGAATATCCATTGGTAGCCGCCGCTGTAACCGACGGTTGCCGTGTGGATGTGACACAGCCCACATTGAAAAAACAGTGGGCGCAGATAGTGACGTATGACAGTAACGACAACGCCGTTGACACTTTCCGTGTGAACATGTATGCCGGTGTTCCCGCTACGGCAAAAGACCTCGTGACGGTGGCTACACCCGTAATAAGCATCGACGAGAACGACGAGGCCGACCTTGTGACCATCACTTCGGCCACGGCTAACGCCCACATATACTATACTCTCGACGGTACCGACCCCAAGGTAAGCTCGCAGGAATATACCGCTCCATTCAAGGTGGCAGGCAACTGCACCATACGCGCCTACGCCGACCTGCCGGAGTTTAACCTTGAAACGTCCGATGAG
The DNA here is from genome assembly GCA_963634315.1 of Flexilinea sp. Classification (GTDB taxonomy): domain Bacteria; phylum Bacteroidota; class Bacteroidia; order Bacteroidales; family Bacteroidaceae; genus Prevotella. The sequence goes on from CAVHDN010000075.1 coordinate 6,314, forward strand.
ACACAGGCGGCGATAAGCCACTTTGCCAAAGATGTTGACCCCGACCATCCGCAGTCGTTCCAGATGCCGGCCTTCCCCGGTGCTGAGGGCGGTGGACGCTATGTCACCGGCGGGCGTGGCGGCAAAGTCTATCACGTCACCAACCTTAATGACAGCGGTACAGGCTCGTTGCGTTGGGCGTTGGATCAGTCAGGTCCACGCACAATAGTGTTTGACGTTGCAGGAACCATAGAACTGAAGGGTGACCTTGTTGTTTACAACGGCGATGTGACCATTGCGGGCCAGACGGCTCCTGGCAGTGGCATCTGTCTGCGCAACTACGCTCTCCACTTCCGCTGCAACAATGTAATCGTGCGCTACATACGTTCACGTCTTGGCGAGGCATCGGGTGCAGAGACCGACGCTTGTTGGTCGCGCGGACAGAGCGACATCATTCTTGACCACTGTTCGTTCTCCTGGTCGGTTGATGAGACGGCCTCGTTCTATGGCATGACCAACTTCACCATGCAGTGGTGCTATGTGAACGAAAGCCTAGCCAATGCCACCCACGTGAAGGGCGCTCACGGCTACGGCGGACTGTGGGGCGGATGGAACGCCAGCTACCACCACAACATGCTCGCCCACCACTACAGCCGCACTCCGCGTTGGGTGGTAGAGCCGACAGGTTCGGTGGACTTCCGCAACAACGTGACCTACAACTGGGGACCTGTGCTCGGCTGCTATGGTGCTGCAGGAGGCAAGTACAACATCGTGAACAACTACTACAAACCGGGTGCAGCCACCAACGGGAAACCGTCGATAGCCGGACGTATAGTGTCGTGCGGCGTGGTGGATGAGGAGACATTGGAGGTGGGACAGTTCTACCTCACAGGCAACCGCTTCGACTACTCAAGCCCATATCTCGGCTCTACGGCTCTTAACAACGCCAAGGCCACCGACAAGGACAACACCAAGGGACTGCACCGCGACACACGCGTATCGCTCAAAGACTACATTTCAAATAAGGAGCACCACTTTGCCTACACCACTACCCATACGGCCGATGTGGCGTGTGAGAAAGTTCTGAAGTATGGAGGTTGCTGCTTGCGCCGTGATGCCATCGACGAGCGTGTGGCCAACGACGTGACCACTGGCGGCTATACCTATGCCGACGGAGCCACCAAAGCCAGCAATGGCGGTACGGGAGGCTTGATAGATGCCCCTGAGGATGTGGGCGGCTATGTGGAATACACCTGCACGACGAGCGAGAAGGCCAGCAAGACCGACACCGACGGTGACGGAATACCCGACACTTGGGAAGATGTAATGGGACTTGACCCCTACGATGCTTCGGACGCTCTCAACATACACGCCGCCTCTGGCTACTCTTGGCTTGAGTATTACCTAAGCACGCTTGTGTCGAGCATAACCAAGGCTTGCACCTCTGGCGATGTGACGGCCATAGAGACCATTGCCGCCAATAGCGACGCTACTGCTCAATGGACCCTCTCGGCTGACGGCATCGGCTTGAAGGGAGCCTCCGCACTGCGCGCTTACGACATCAACGGCACATGCCGCGACTATTCGCCCTGCGACTATCTGTCGTTCTCGCGTTTGTCAAAGGGCATGTACATCATAGTTGCAGATATGGCCGACGGCCGCACCTTGGCCAAGAAGGTCAGCGTGCGTTAATGTCTCTGGTAGGCAAAATCATTTTATATATCGCAGTATTTTTGATAGGGTTGATATAGTCCTTTTAGAAAAGTGCCTCTTTTCTCATAGAAAAGAGGCGCTTTTCTACCAGAAATAAGGCGCTTTTCTATGAGAAAAGAGGCGCTTTTCTTTTTGGACTTATATTAGGGTGTTTTGGACGTTAGTCGCATCTCATGCCTTTGTCCAATATTTTCGCAATAGGAATATTAAACTTTGAGGAGTCCATGTTCCGTGCTTGCGGAACTTGAATACTTTTAGAAAAGCTGAATGTGTGCATGCCTATGGCTACATGCCAGCATGAGTGACCGATGATGTGGATGAAAAAACGTTGTATATGACATAAAAAACGGCTCTAATCCACATCTCATTGACAAAAGTCCACACGAAAAGAGGCCTTTGGGAACTATCTTTGCATCAACATCGGCAGTGTTCGGGTCGCAGTTCGGAGAACTGCTCATACTAGCAGCCCGATGACTGCGCAGTGTAGTAGGTGCAGATTTCCAAGATGCACCCCTGGCG
>CAVHDN010000076.1:0-8519 GCA_963634315.1 Flexilinea sp.
GAGCCCAACAGCTCGTAGTTGCGGGCCTCGCCAAGCAGCTTGGGTATGAAGGTATTGGCGTGGTAGGTGCCCAGGTCGGCATGGCCTTGCTTCAGCGGGTCTATCTTCTCGTCATGGTAGAAGAAGCGGGCCACCCAGAGATAGTCTGCGTTGCCGGTCAGGGCATACAGCTCATACATGGTCTCGTTGAAGCCGCCGAACTCGTTGAGTATCATCTTCTTCCTTGTCTCCTCCGACAGCGGCTTGAGCTTGTTGTAGGCCCAGTTGCCCATGCCCTTGGCCACGTCGAGCGCCTGCACGTTGCCGCACAGCTCGTATTGGTCTATCAAGCCCTGCACTATCTTGTGGAGCGTGTAGAATGGGGCCCAAACGCTCTTGCCCTGGATGTTGCGGTCTATGAGTCCCTCGGCAAAGGCACTCAAGTAGCCGCCGCGTCCGTAGGCTTGCTGCACCTCGGCAAGACCGCTGACAAGGCTGTCGGCCTTGGCCTTCACCGCTGCCGAACCCGTCTGTGCGTAGAGGGTGGCGAGGGCGGAGAGCAGGTGGCCGGTGGTGTGGCCGCGCAGGTCGCAGTCGAGGCGTTCCCAGCCGCCGAGCTTCTTCACGGTCATGTAGCCTCCCTCACGACTGGCGAAGGCGCCCGAGGTGTTGCGGAAGCTGTGCAGCAGGCGGTTGACTGGGAGCGACATCATCCAGGCGGAGTCGCGCTTCATGTTTTCCTGAAAACGGGAGGGCAAGAGCCTCACTTGCGTCATCTGAAACGGACGGCACTTGAGGTTCTGCGGCTGAATGGCTGCAGTGGCGGGGCGTGACTGTGCGGCTACGCTGGCCAAGGCCAGGGCGCCGAGGAATATTGTCTTCTTCATGCTTCTATGCTTCTTTATAGGTGGGAATTTATAGAACCCACCCGTATATAGGTGAGCTAAAAATTCTCACTGTATATGAAGAATACGAACGGCCGCACGCTGCCACTTAATGCCGCATGCATTATTTTTCGCTATTTTATGTACTTAACCTTCGACTCGTCGCGCGGCTTGGCATCGGGCTTCTCGTCGGGATAGCCTATGGCTATGATGTAGCTTATCTTGTAGTCGTCGGGCAGTTCAAGCTTCTCCATGTAGGGCTTGGCCTCCTCGGAGGTGGCGAGAAAGCGCACAGGGCCTCCAAGACAGCAAGTGCCGAGTCCGAGCGACTGCGCGGCTATTATCATATTCTCACCGGCAAGACCCGCGTCGATGTCGGCTCCGCCCTTGGCCGGTGTGGCTATGCAAATGATGTTGGGCGCGTTGCGGAACATGTTCTTGAAGTTAGGGTCGCGCTTGACCATGTCGGGGTTGGCCTTCTTGAACACCTCTGTCACGCCGCTTATCCACTTGGAGTCTTCCACCACCCTTATCTGCCACTTCTGCGAGTTCATGCCGTTGGGCGCGTTTATGCCGCACTTCACCACCACGGCAAGCTTCTCGTGCTCCACGGGCTTGTCGAGGTATTTTCTCACCGACCTCCGCTCCATTATGGTCTTTATCACTTCGTTGGTGGGTGTCTCGCTCTGGGCAATTGTCATGGCGGGCAGCAGTGCAGTCAGGACCATGAGTGCAAATGTTTTTCTCATATTATCTGTTTTTTGTAATGGTTTTTATGTCGTTTATTTCTGTTGGTTGTCAATGCGTCGTCTTATCTCGGCCATCTTGCCGCGCCTCACGAAGTCGAACGTGCGGTCGTGGCTGTCAACGAACTCAAAGAGGGCGAGAGCCTTGTCGAGGAGCAGGGTGCGCTCGGGGGCCGACACCAGGGCGGTCTCCACATAGTAGAGCTCGGCGAGCATCTCCAGCCGCGGGAGCCTTTCGGCAGGGTCGTAGTGCTGCATAGAGTCCATTATGGCGTCCACAGTGGCTGTATGGTAGAAGGCGTAGGGGCCTACATACTGACCGTACATGCGCTCAAGCTCGTCCTTGCGCTCTTTCAGGTCCTTGCGCTTGAGCAGTTCGAGGGCTTCGAAAAACTCTCTGACAAGGCGCATTATGTAGTCTCTCTCAAGCATGTGGTCGGACAGTTTCGTTTAGTAATGCTCAGCGACTTATTATTCTCACATCACTTTGTTTTCGGCAAAAATACGAAAAAGTAGCGTATCGGCAAGGGCTTGCGCGATTCTTATTTCACCCAGCCCCGCCAAGAGCTCCATTTCTCACCCGAAGTTTTTGACATCTCACGGTTTATGACTAACTTTGCAAAGTCTATATTACTTAAAGACGGATTCTACTACTAATAAATCGAAAAGACGATGGGAAAGAGGATTGTCACCGCAGCCATTGCGCTGCTTTGTTTCCTAGCAGCAGAGGCAAGGGGACGCCACAACATCAACCTTGGATGGAAATTCCTGCGCAGTGAGGCGGCAGGAGCCGAACAGCCTGGCTTCGACGACTCGAAGTGGCAGGCGGTGGACTTGCCTCACGATGCGGCCGTGTATGGGGCGTTCGCCAAGAACGCTGGCGGCGCAAGCTCGCGCAACGGCTTCCGCCGCCTGGGCCGCGGATGGTACAGACGTCACCTCACAGTGCCGGCAGAGTGGCAGGGCAAGCGTGTGGTGCTGGAGTTTGAGAGTGTCTATCGCGACGCGAAGGTGTATGTGAACGGACAGCTCTGCGAGGGGCAGCACCCCAACGGTTTCCTAGACTTCGAGATAGACGCTACCGACAAGCTGCGCCAGGGCGACAATGTGATTGCCGTGAGCTACAACAACACCTACGAGAAGAGCAGCCGGTGGTACAACGGTGAGGGCATAAGCCGCGACGTGTGGGTGAAGGTGCTCGAACCGGTGCATGTGGCGCACTATGGCACATACGTGACAACGCCGAAAATTTCGGCCGACAAGGCCACTGTGGCCATAGAGACAAGCGTGGCCAACGAGGGCAAGGACTCTGTCTTGTGCCGGCTGGTGACTGAGATAATAGACCCCGACGGACAAGTTGTAGCCTCCGAAGTTGCTGTGGCGCCGTTCAAGGGCGGCGAGACGTTCACCTTCAAGCAGCGCATAAGTGTGCCCGCCCCGCAACTGTGGAACGTGGGGGCGGCTAAGCTCTACAAGGCGGTGAGCAGGGTTTACACCACGCGCTACCCCTACCCCACCAACGACTTTGCCGATGCTGACACCTATGAGACGACATTCGGCATACGCGACATAGAGCTTACGCCCGACGAGGGTCTGCTCGTGAACGGCAAGAGGGTGTATGTCAACGGTGTGTGTCTGCACACCGACCTCGGACCGCTCGGCACGGCATCGTTTGAGGCGGCGTGGAACCGCAGGCTTGAGGCGGTGACGCGCGACTTGGGGTGCAACGGACTGCGTCTGTCGCACAATGCCTATCCTAAGTATGTGCTCGACTGGGCCGACAGTCACGGTGTGCTTGTGGTGGATGAGTTCTTCGACAAGTGGGAGGAAAGCTACTACGGCAAGGGGGCGAAGATGGGCGAGACGCACCTGCGCGACATACGCACGCAGATGAAGCGCGACCGCAACCATCCGTCGGTATTTGTGTGGAGCGTGGGCAACGAGGTGTATCAGCAGATACGCAAGGACTACACTCAGAACGGTGGTGTGGAGATGCTCAAGAAGTTGCTCGGTGTGGCCAAGGAGATGGACCCGTCGCGCATGGCCACGTGCAGCCAGTATCCTAACCGCTATGGCAGTGTGACGAAGAAGAAAAATCTGAAGGCTTTCAACGCTGCCGACCCTCACCAGTTTGAGTTCTACACCGATGTGGTGAGCACCAACTACCTTGAGCAGTTCTGGGACGAGGACCACAAGAAATATCCGCAGCTCATATTCATGGAGGGTGAGATAGCCGTGGGCGACCTTGGCTACGACTTCTTCAACTACGACCACTCCTATCCTGTGGGACAGTTCTACTGGGGTGGCACCGACTACATCGGCGAGTCGTTCGGCTGGCCGTCGAAGGGTTGGGTGCGCGGCCTGGTTGACTTCACCAACCACTTGAAACCGCTCGGACAGAGCGTGAAGAGCTTTTACACTACAGCTCCGATGACCAAGATAGTGACGAGACCGAAGAAGGGGCAAGGCTCGCTCGTGTGGAACGACTTGAAGATGACGTGGGTTGCGCTGGAGGAGCACTGGAACTATGGGGAGGGTGACACGCTCGACGTGCAGGTGATGAGCAACTGCGATGTGACGGAGCTGCTGCTCAACGGCAAGAGTCTCGGGCGCAAGCAGCTTCCTCCCAAGAACAAGGCTCCCGAACTGGTGTGGCGTGTGCCTTATGCTAAGGGTGAACTGCGTGCTGTTGGCTATAACAATGGTGTGAAGGTGGCCGACGATGTGGTGCGCACGGCGGGCAAACCGGCTCGCTTGGTGGTGACCATCGACCGCAAGAGCATAAAGGCCGACGGGCTCGACCTTGCTTATCTCGACTACACTGTTGTGGACAAGGACGGCAACGTGTGTCAGGACTCGGTAAAGATAGACTTCAAGGTGACAGGACAGGGCGTAAATGCGGGCGTGGCCAATGCGAACATGCTCAGCGACGAGCCGTGGCAGGCCGACAGCCGTTCTGCCTATCAAGGTCGCTGTCAGCTCATTGTGCGTTCAAAGGACAAGGGCGGCAAGATAAAGGTGACGGCCAAAGCCAGGGGCCTGAAGACTGTGACTTCGGAGCTTGTGGCGGAATAAAACTAATCATGGATGCATGACGCTTTGCTTGCAGAGATAATACTTTGTGGCGCCGAATAAAATCCCCGATTTTTATTCGGCGCCACCGAATGAAACTGCTTTTCTTAAAGCTACTCCAACGTTCGCTACGTTTGCCGGATTAGCATTTGTAGGAACATTTCCGTGAACTGAAAGTCGGTGACCGAAAGGGAAAGTCAAAGCCAAATATTCCCAAGCGTAGTTTTTAGAACCCACCTTGAAAAATACAAAAAGATGGAGGAGAGCAAAACCATTTCTCACAAAAAGCAGTACTTTTGCAAAGGCTGGCGGTGAGGAAGCGTTGCACGCGAAGAAATGCGCCACACAAGAAAGCTACAAGAAAACAAGAACTACTAACAAAACGACAAACCCAAAATGGACAAACAACAATTGCACCTGCTCCAAAGAGGAGCTGTGGCCGCCGCAGCACTCATGCCCTCGGCACAATGCTTGACAGCCTACGCCCAACAAAAGGCTACACCCGAACGACCCAACATCATCTTCATACTGGCCGACGACCTTGGCTACGGCGACCTGTCGTGCTACGGCAGCGAACATGTTAAGACTCCCAACATAGACCGACTGGCCGCCAACGGCACACGCTTCACGCAGTGCTACGCCGGTTCTGGCATAAGTTCGCCGTCAAGGTGCTCGCTCATGACGGGCAAGAACACAGGCAACACCACCATACGCGACAACCAGTGTCCGCAGGGAGGATTGAAGGGAATAAAGATAAACCCGAGCGGCGACACCACCTACATACGCCGCGCAAACATACTGCCCACCGACACCACCATAGCCACAGTGCTACGAGCCGCCGGCTACCGCACGTGCTTGGTGAACAAGTGGCACCTCGACGGCTACAACCCCGAGGCCACACCGCTCAACCGCGGCTTCGACGAGTTCTATGGTTGGCTCATAAGCACACCCTACTCCAACAGCCCATACTACTACCCCTACTGGAGGTTCAACAACAAAGAACTGGTGAACATAACCGACAATGAGCACGACAAGCACGTGAAGCACAACACCGACATCTCTACCGACGATGCCATCGGCTTCATCAACCGCAACAAGGACAACCCCTTCTTCCTCTATCTGGCCTACGACGCACCGCACGAGCCGTACATCATAGACAATACCACGTGGTATGATGATGAGGAGTGGGACATAAACACCAAGCGCTATGCGTCGCTGATAACCCACGAAGACCAAGCCATAGGCCGACTGCTCGACGAGCTTGAGCGACTGCACCTGCGGGAGAACACTCTCATAATATTCGCCTCCGACAATGGAGCGGCCGTGCAGGCTCCGCTGAAGGAGCTAAACTGCAACGCAGGCTTCCGCGGACGCAAGGCACAGCTTTACGAGGGCGGCATAAGGGTGCCGTTCATAGTGAACCAGCCGGGCCGTGTGCCAAAGCAGAAGCTCGACAACATCATATACTTCCCTGACGTAATGCCCACTTTGGCCGCACTGGCAGGAGCCACCGAGCATCTGCCTCAGCACCTCAACGGCATGAACGTGCTGCCGCTGTTCTATGGGAAGAAAGTGAAGACCGACAACCGACTGCTCTACTGGGAGTTTCCAGGACACCAGCGCGCGGCGCGCAAAGGCGACTGGAAGGTGGTGACGATAAAGGCTGATGCTCCGCTCGAATTGTACAACCTGAAGAAGGACGTGGGCGAACAGAACAACCTCGCCGACAAATATCCGGAGAAGGTGGCGGAGTTTGAGCGTGAGATGAAAGCCATACGCACGCCGTCACCCTACTGGCCCACCAACGACGACTAAACGACGGCTCTGCCATATAGCCTCAAAAGCCGCCATCGGATATGGCGCGGCAAGGCAGAAAGCCCACGTTTTATTTTGTTTTGTCTGCATTTTACAGTATCTTTGCACCCCAGAACGGTTGCCCTGATAGTTCAATGGATAGAATAGCTCTCTCCTAAAGAGTAGATCCGAGTTCGATTCTCGGTCGGGGTACGAGCCAAGAAGCCGAGTGTTGTGTCACGACAACCTTGGCTTTTGTCTTTTTCATGCGAGACAAGCCATTTCATCCATCGAGCCAATGCAGCGATTTCACCCCTTGCACACAAACATTCCCCAACCACCACGGTTCACTTATCCCTTTTGCTACGAGCCGCACCCACTATGCCGATTGGCCGCAGCGGAGGTGCAACGCTACATTGCCAGCGAGACTTGCTGGCAAGAAGAGGTGGCGCAAGGCAAGATGTTCGGTGTGCTCGTTGTGGAGCGAGAGGGGCAGCTCGGCTACCTTGCGGCGTTCTCCGGACTGTTAGGCGGGCGAGGCGACTGGCCTTTTTTCGTGCCTGCAGTCTTCGACCTACTCCCTCCCGACGGCCCTTTCAAGCGTGGAGAGGCGGCGATAGAGGCCATTGGCCATGAGGTGGAGAGGCTTGAAAACGACGCTGAATACAAGAGCCTCATGGAGCAAGCGGAAAGGACGAGGCGTGAGAACGAGGCGGAAGAGAAAGCCTACAAGGCTTCTATGGCCTCAGCAAAGGCAAAGCGAGACGAAGCGAGGGGCACGGGGACTTTGGACGATGCGGCCCTTCAGACGCTCATCCGCGAGAGTCAATACATGAAGGCGGAGCTGCGCCGCATGAGAAAACGCCACGCCGAACGGTTGGCTATCTTGGAAAAGAAGGTGACCGACAAGCGCACTATCATAGAAAGTCTTAAGCACAAGCGGCGACAGATGTCCGACAGGCTGCAGCAGTGGCTCTTCTCGCAGTTTGTCATGCTCAACTCACGCGGCGAAAAGCGCAACCTACTCGACATATTCTCTTCCGCTTCAGGCAGTCTTCCTCCGTCAGGGGCCGGCGAGTGTTGTGCCCCGAAACTTCTCCAACACGCTTTTGCCAACGGTCTAAAGCCCGTGTGCATGGCCGAGTTCTGGTGGGGAGCATCGCCAAAGGCCGAGGTTCGCCATCACCTCAACTACTACCCTGCTTGCCGAGGCAAGTGCAAGCCCATACTCGAATACATGATGCAAGGCATGCACGTTGACCCCGACCCGTTGGGCGGTGAGGGACTTCAACATACGAGAGGTGATAGTCTCCAAGTGGTATATGAGGACGAAGCGATGGCCGTGGTATATAAGCCGGCGGGCATGTTGAGCGTTCCAGGCAAGTCAGACCGACACTCTGTATTGTCGCGACTGCGGGAGATGTGGCCCGAAGCAAGCGGTCCTTTGCTTGTGCACAGGCTCGACATGGACACTTCCGGGCTGCTTGTGGCCGCAAAGACCATGGATGCTTACATAGACCTGCAACGGCAGTTTGCTGCGCGCACCATCAGGAAGACCTACACCGCCCTGCTCTCGCGCCGTCCCGACTGCAGTGACAGCGGCACCATAAGTCTGCCCATGCGCCCCGACCCGCTCGACCGTCCACGGCAGGTGGTTGACCGTGAGCACGGCAAGGAAGCCGTGACCGACTATCAGATAGTGGGACAGAGCCACGGACTGACACGCATACAGCTGACTCCTCACACAGGGCGCACCCACCAACTGCGCCTGCACTGCGCCCACAAGGACGGACTCAACGCACCCATCGAGGGCGACGCGCTCTATGGGCAACGTGCCGAACGGCTGTTTCTACATGCAGAAAGCATAGAACTGCTCCATCCCGTCACACAAAAGCCAATGCACTTCGACAGGCCTGCGGATTTTAGGTAACTATTCAGCGATGCACCCGCCCTCAACAATTAAGATGGTTTCCGGGAGTATTCCAAAAAAGAAACCATCGGTTTCCGCCGTAGAAACCATCGGTTTCCGCCGTAGAAACCACTG
>CAVHDN010000077.1:0-8510 GCA_963634315.1 Flexilinea sp.
GTTCACAATATAAGGAGGTAAGACCACCTGACGAAATTGAGTAGGAGACAAATGCTATTTATGATTGGCATTTGTCTCCTACTTATGTTCGATGGACGTAGGTCAGGCTCAAGTCAAAAATATGGGGCGATACGGCCATTGTCTCATAGAAATGTGTAACTTTGTCGAAAACAATCAAAACTTTAACGTACAAATCATTTATCGCCATGAACTCTAAGCATTGCTTTGCCGCCGCGATCATCGTCGCGGCCGCAATGGTCACCAACGGCTGTACACGTGGAAAATCATCAGCCTCCAACGCTGCATGCTACTCCCTCGCCGCCGCAATCGATACAGGCGTAGCGGCCGACAAGACCGACACGCTGCGCTACGACACCATGTCGTGCGAAGTCAAGACATCGCAAATAGAATCGTCAATAAAGCTCGACTACCCTACGGCCGACACGCCCCTTGCGGCCGCTGTGCGCAAGTACATAAACCAAAATCTTGCCGACGAGTGTCTGCCTTACACGCAGGCAGAGGAGGCGGCTCGCAAGCGCGTGCAGTTTACGGGTCCCCTCGCCGACCCCAACGAAGTGATGAAGTTCTACGTGAAGAAGAATGCCGAATGGCAAAAAAGCTGCCGCGACGAGTACGCCGAAGGGCAGAATACCCCATGCTACTACGAACTGAAGATGCGCAAAAGCCGTGAAACCGACAAGTACATCACTTACCACACGACCATCGAAACCTATTTCGGAGGTGCTCACGGCTCATTCGACAGTTACTGCGGCATAATCTCAAAACTCACCAATGAGGAGCTCAAACACACCATCGACCCTGCCAAGGTGAAACAAATGCAGTCGCTCATACGCAAGGGCGTAATCAGCTACTTCCACGAGTGCGGAGTGACTGACGTGAACGATGCCAACCTGTTCGAACACCTCCTGCTCGACGAGGGTGTTAATGAGATTCCACTCCCTGCCTATGTGCCGGTCTTCACCGACGAGGGTGTGTCCTTCACCTACCAGCAGTACGAAATAGCCCCCTATTGCGTGGGCTTGGTGAGCTTCACCATTCCGTTCAGCAAAGTCAAACCGTTTCTGCTACCTGAAGCAAAAGAGTTGCTGGACTGATGTATTAAAGATGGTTTCTATAAATTCCCACCTAAAGCTAAAACAAATCACAGGTATGAAGAGATTTATTTCATTGTTGATGTTGGCAAGTATATTGTTTTCCAACATGTCACTTGCCCAATGCCGAGTGTTGTTCATGGGCGACTCGATCACCGATGGCGGCTGGGGCAAAAGCGCAGGACATAGTACACCATCAGACAAGCGCGACCATGGCGACAAGAACCACATCTACGGTCACAGCTACATGATGCTGTGCGCATCGGAGATGGAAGCCTACTGCCCACAATGCCAATATGTAATGATGAACCGTGGCATTAGCGGCGACGACCTGGGCCGCCTCAGCCTCCGTTGGCAGCACGATGCTGTTGACACAAAGCCTGATGTGATGTCTTTGCTCGAAGGCACCAACGATGTGCTTTATTTCCTCGACAGCATAGCCAAAGGACAATTAAAGGCTGGCGAGGCCACGTTTAACATACAGCGTTGGGAGAGAGAATATCGCTCTTTGTTGGACAAAAGCCACAAGGCCAATCCTGAGCTAAAGATTATTCTTTGTACGCCATTTGTGGCACAAGTGGGGAGAATAGGCATGCGCGAAGACTATGCATTGCGCGAAAGCCTCATAGCAGAGATGGCAAAGTGCATCAGGCTGATGGTCAAAGACTACAATGCCACACTGGTGGATTTCCATTCGCTTTTCAAGTCTTTGTGCAAGGAAAAGGAAGGTGCAGCCTATTGGATATGGGACGGCATCCATCCCTCTCCAGCAGGCCACAAGCGCATGGCCGACTTGTGGCTGAAGACCACGAATAGCGTGTTTCAATAGGCTCTGTTGAAGAAGACGTAGACAGCGGAAAGGAACTAACTGTCTTTCCAGAAGCTGCGGGTGAAGAGCACCAGCACTGACATGATTTCCAAACGCCCGGTGAGCATCAGAAACGAGCAAATCCATGTAATGTGGTCGGGTAGCATGCTCCACGACATGGCCGGGCCTATCTCTGTGCCAAGCGTAGGACCAACATTGCTCATGCAACTGAGCGCTATAGTCACGGCATTGGTGTTGTCTATGCCCGCCGCTATCATGATGGTAGCCGCGACAAGGCACATTATCATGTAGAAAGCGAAGAAAGTGAGCAGTGTGGGCACATGCGACTGCGGCACGTTCTGTCCGTTCATCTTTATCGGGAGCACGGCGTTGGGATGGAGAATGCGTCGGAACTCATTGCGCATGATTTTGAGAGCCATCACTCCACGCACACATTTGAAGCCTCCGCTCGTGGAGCCAGCACAAGCCCCGAGAAACATGCAGGCACTGAGAATGACCCACGTGATGTGGGGCCACGCCGCCGCATTGTCGTTGAACAGTCCCGTGGTGGTGATGAACGACACCACCTGAAACAGAGCCGAGCGCAGGGCGCGCCCAAAGCCGTAGCCGCAATGGCCCATGAGGAGCCACATGATCCACACAGTGGCCACAGTCACCACAAGTGCATAGAGGCGGAACTCAGAATTAGCTATGAGCTTGCGCACATTGCCCTTGAAGATGGCTATGTAGAGCAGGGTGAAATTCATGCCAGCGATGAACTGGAAAGCTATGGCGACATAGTCGATGGCGGCCGAATTGAAGAACGACGCACTGTCGTTGTGAGTGGAGAAGCCGCCCGTGGCCATGGTTGACATGGAGTAGTTGGCGCAGTCAAACCAGTCCATACCTGCCAGTTTGAAGGCCAAGGCGCACGCTACGGTCAGCGCGATGTATATGGTCCATATCCATTTTGCGTTCATGCTGAGCCTTGGGTGCATCTTCGTCTTCAGCGGCCCGGTGGATTCGGCTGCGAACACCCTAAGTCCGCCGCCCACAACCGACGGCAGCACTGCTATGGTGAAGAACACTATGCCCAAGCCGCCTATCCATTGCGTCAGCGAGCGCCAGAACAACGTGCCGTGTGGCAAGGCTTCAACATTGCCTATGACGGTGGCTCCCGTAGTGGTGAAGCCAGACATGGTCTCGAAATAAGCGTCGGCTACGTTTGTGATGTAGCCGCCCACGAGCAGCGGAAGCATGCCGAAGAAGCTGAACACTATCCATGTGGCCGTGACAACGAGGTAGGCGCTGCGCCGGTTCATGTTGTTGCCTGCGTTCCGTCCTAAGTATTTGCACACAAGCCCTCCGCCCGCTGTGGCCACCATCGACACGAGCAGCGCCATCTGGTCGTCCTCTCCGTAGCAGAAAGCCATGATGACGCACACGAGCATAAGCGCGCTCTCAAGCGGCAGCAGCTGGCCTATGATTTTCGAGATAATGCGGAAATCTACCATAGTGTGCGTTGTTTGAAGAATCTTTCCACCTTTTTGAGTTTGCTCTCATGGCAGAACACCATGACAGAGTCGCCCGCCTGTATTTGCGAAAGGCCGCTGACGAGCATTCCCTCGCCGCCGCGCACCAGTCCGCCTATTGTGACACCGACGGGCAAACCAAGGTCTTTCACTGGCTTGCGCGTCACCATCGAGCCTTCAGCAGCCGTGAACTCGGCCACGTCGGAGTCAACGGTCATGAGTGAGCGCAGGTTCGACACTCCTGCATCGAGCAGCATTTGGTAGATATGGCTTGCAGCTATGGTCTTCTTGTTTATTATCGTACCGATGTCAAGTTCTTCGGCCATGCCTACATAGTCGAGGTTTTCCACCATGGCTATGGTTTTCCTCACTCCGAGTCGCTTTGCGGTCATGCAAGCCAGAATGTTGGTCTCGGCATTGCCCGTAAGGGCCACAAAGGCCTGAGTGTTCTTTATGCCCTCCTCAATGAGCAGGTCAATGTTGCGTCCGTCGCCGTGTATTACCATCGTGTCGGTCTCGTTGAGCAGTTCGTTCAGCTTGTCGCACCGGCGCTCGTCGGCCTCCACAATCTTCACGTTCATATAGTCGGGAGTAGTGAGCGCGGCTCTCACTGCCGTCTTGCCGCCCCCCATCATTATCACGTTCTTCACATCGGCATAGTGCTCCTTGCCCACAATGGTGCGAATGTAGGGGATATATTCCTTTGTGGTCATGAAATATGCGAAGTCCAGACTGTGCAGCTCGTCGTTGCCGCCAGGTATGATGGTCTCCGTCCCGCGCTTTATGGCCACGATATGGTAAGGGTCGTTGGGGCCGCAAAGCTGGCGTAGCGGCTGGTTGAGTATCTCACAGCTGTCTCTGAGCTTCACGCCGAGCATGACCAAAGCTCCCCCGTGAACATCCCACCGCTGACGCACCCAACTCATGCGCAGGCCGTTGTTGATGTCGGTTGCGGCCAACACTTCAGGATAAATGAGCGAGTCTATTCCCAAGTTCTTGAAGAACGACTCAAGTTGCGGGGCGAGGTATTCGTAGTTGTCAATGCGCGCCACGGTCTTGCGTGTGCCCATGGCGCGGGCCAGGATGCAAGCGTTCATGTTGCGGCTCTCATCGGGCGTAACGCCCACAAAGAGGTCTGCGTCTTCGGCCCCCGCCTCCTTCAATGTCCTAAGGCTGGTGGGCGACCCTTCAAGGGTGAGTATGTCATAGTCGGAAAGAGCGGCCAGCCGTTCCTCATCGTCGTCTATCAGCACACAGTCCTGACGTTCCTTGGAGAGAAGTTTTGCCAAGTGTGTGCCCACTGCTCCCGCTCCGCCTATTATAATCTTCATGCCAAATGTTTCTTGATGCCTTCTGTGTCGATGCCCGTAAGATGCCAGAGCTGCTGCACGGTGCCGTGCTCAACGAACGAGTCGGGCAGTCCGAGCCTGTCGATGTGCGGCTCATAGCCGTGGTCGGCCATCCATTCCATTACCGCCGAGCCCATGCCGCCGCTTCGCACGCCGTCCTCCACCGTCACTATGCGCTTGAACTTCCGCCCCACCTCGTCGAGCAAGCCCCCGTCGAGGGGTTTCAGAAATCTCATGTCGTAATGGGCTATTGTGAGCTCGGGATGAGCGGTCTCTGTCTCCTCTATCGCTTTGGCAGCTTCAGTGCCCACAGGGCCGATGGTGAGCACGGCCATGCTCTCGCCGTCTTTAAGCTTGCGTCCCTTGCCCACTGTCACCTCTTCCAACGGACACCTCCAGTTCACGCAAGAACCTCTGCCGCGAGGATAGCGTATGACGAAAGGCCCCTTGTCGGGCAGTTGGGCAGTGTACATGAGTCGCCTTAGTTCAGTCTCGTCCATTGGCGAGGCAATGGTAAGGCCGGGTATGGGGCGCAGAGCGGCCATGTCGAAAGCCCCATGATGTGTTGCGCCGTCTTCGCCGACCAACCCGGCCCGGTCAAGGCACAGCACAACGGACAATTGCAGTATTGCCACGTCGTGTATGATGTTGTCATAAGCCCTTTGGGCGAAAGCACTGTATATGTTGCAGAAAGGTATTAGCCCTTCCTTGGCCATTCCCGCGGAGAAAGTCACGGCGTGTCCTTCGGCTATTCCCACGTCGAACACCCGCTTGGGCATGGCTTTCATCATTATGTTCATCGAGCAGCCTGTGGGCATGGCGGGCGTTACGCCCACAATCTTCGGGTTCAAGCGCGCCAGTTCAAGCAATGTCTCCCCGAACACGTCCTGGAAGCGCGGCGGTTCGCCACTGCTGTCGTGCACAAGCCTCTCCCCCGTGTCCACGCAAAACCTGCCCGGCGCATGCCAGATGGTAGCGGCCTTTTCAGCCGGTGTATATCCCTTGCCCTTCACCGTGTGCAGGTGGAGCAGCTTGGGTCCTTTCATGTCTTTCAGCTGCCGGAGTATGCGTGTGAGTTCCTTGACGTTGTGACCGTCAAACGGTCCGAAGTATCTTATGTCAAGCCCCTCGAAAATGTTCTGCTGATGATTGAAGGCCGACTTGAGCGCATTGCCCAGACGTATCAAGCCCTTGCGGCGGTCGTCCTCAAGGTAGCCCTTGCGGCGCAGCCACTGCGAAGCCTTGAAGCGTATTTTGTTGTAGGTCTTGTTGGTGTTCAGCCCTATGAGAAACTGCTTCATGCCGCCCACGCTGCGGTCTATACTCATGTTGTTGTCGTTGAGAATGATGAGCATGTCGTTGGGCGTTGACGAGGCGTTGTTCAGTCCCTCAAAAGCCAAGCCGCCACTCATGGCGCCGTCGCCTATCACGGCCACTATTTGGCGCGGAGCGTGCGTCTGTCCGTTGTCCTGCGGGGCCTCCTCCCTGTTCTTCTCGGCCACAGCCATGCCGAGGGCCGCCGAGATGCTGTTGCTCGCATGGCCGCAGACAAAAGCGTCGTAGGGGCTTTCCAGAGGTGAGGGGAACGGCATGAGTCCGTTCAGCTTGCGGTTTGTACAGAAGCGCGTTCTGCGCCCCGTGAGTATCTTGTGGCCGTAGGCCTGATGGCCCACATCCCAAACAATGCGGTCATAGGGCGTGTTGAACACGTAGTGCAGGGCAACGGTCAGCTCCACCACGCCGAGGCTTGAGGCCAAGTGGCCGGGATTGACCGACAGCTCCTTCACGATGTCGTCGCGCAGCTCACGACACAGCTCGGGCAACTGCTCGACGGTCAGCCGGCGCAGATCGTCGGGCTTGTCTATATGGCTCAGAAGGTCTGTATCTTCGTCTTTCACTGTTTCACACTTAAATAAGGATGTGCAAAGATAGACAAAAAACTTGAAATGCGGCAACTAGAAAAAACTATTGTAGGTCGAAAAGTCGCAGTCAGGCCTCGATAATCATCGGGCCGAGAGGCTTGTTCCCACGGAAGGTCATCACTCCGGCGGATTTCTTCTCGCCACTGTCATGGCAGGTCGGGACGAGTCCGAGATAGTGGGCGAAGGTCCTCTCGTTGGGGAACCGACCGAAGTCGTATATCTCCGTCAGCAGCGACATGCCCACCTTGCAGCCTATGCCTGGTATGCTCATCAACAGTTCATAGTTGGTCCTGTACTTGTCGGAAGCCGAGAGTCTCCTTATTGCGCGGTTCGCCTCCAGCAGGTTCTGCCTGTTGGTCTCCACCTGCATGATGAGCAGGTCCAGCGAGAGTCTTGTGGGGGAAAGGAGCACGACCTCTTCTTTTAGCCATTTCATGAACGCGCGTGACCAGTGGGTGCCTGCGTTTTCGAAACGTTCCGGCATTTCAACACCATTGCAGTGAAGCAGATGTTTCACCCGCACCTTGTATCCCGACAGCTGTTTCTGTATGGTCTTTCGCAGCCTGATGACGGCCCTATCGTCCAGATTCTCGCGCTTGCGTATGCACACAGCCTTCAGTTCGCCATTGCGGAGGGAACGCGCCAATTTCCCCGCATCGCGCCGGTCTGTCTTCATGACTTCCTCGTATTGGGTTGTCACATGTCTGGGGCATGGACCACAGTGCACTTTATGCCTACTTTCCCAGTGCATAGTAGGTGGAGAATCCGCTGAAACCAGACTCATAGACGGCATGGTATTCAGCGTCAGGGAAATTTCTCCTTAAGAATTCAAAGAGCCCTTTGCAGAGGCTTTCTGCGAATGGCGTTTTCTGAAGCCCGACTCGGTTAGCGTTTCCACTGCCCAAGTCTTTGCATGGACATCAATTCCTACGACTTCACTGGCAAAGACGTTGCACATCTTCTCCTTGTCGACACCGTTGGCACAATGCATCAGCAAATGTCCCAACTCGTGGAAGATAGTAAGACGCTTGCGCTCGGAACACAAATTCTTGTTCACCACTATAACAGGCAAGCCTTCAGCCTCGTTACAAGTACCAGAGAAAGACCTTTCATGCTCAATCTCGATAATCTTGATGCCTGCCGATTCCAGAAGGTCAACTGCCGAGACGATGGCATCGGAACCGATTTTCAAATCACGGCGAAGTCGCAATGCCAGGAGCTTGGCTTCGTTCTCTCCCTCAACAACCGTGTTGCTGTAATCCAAGTCAAATTTAGCCGTTATGCCCAGGATTGCCTCTATTTCCAAATATTTCTCTATTTCGGAGCAGACCATAACCTTGACAGACTCTACCTTTTTGCTTCCCATACTTGATTGCTTGCGGAACTCAAATCTGGACGGGTCTATATCTACTGTAAACGGACGGAAGAAATAGTCAAGCTTCATACCCAAAGCATTGGATAGTACAATCAGCACGTCGCTGGAAGGCATCATCAGACCCTTCTCATATTTTGCAATGGCAGTCGGCGACACTTTCCCATCAACCGAATTACACAATTCACGTTGTGACATACAACGGATTTTTCTGGCATTGACCAGCCTTTGAGCGAAAGTATTATCCATTATTAATTTGTTTTAGTGCGCAAATTTACGCATATTTCAGCAAAATGCACACCAGTACCATATGTTAGACACTAATATTTAACTGTCGTTAACTACAAAATCGAGCATATTCGGCTCAGGGGGAGATGTCCGTGGAAGACTTCTCCCCTCACTAGCCAAATATCTT
>CAVHDN010000078.1:0-8462 GCA_963634315.1 Flexilinea sp.
GAAGTCGAGATGCTCCAAGCCTTTATGCGGAGGACCGAAAGGCAGTCCGTCGGCGAATGCCAGTCGGAGTGTCATCTTCCAACGCTCCGTGCCTGGGAAGTAGTCGGTGAAGTGCAGGTTGATGGAGTATCTTTGGTCGGTAGGCATGGGAATCCATCGCCCGTCCATCTTCTGCTTTGTACTCATCAGCGAGAAAGTCACCCATGAGTCGGTGCCGGGCACAAACTCTCCGTAGAGCTTCATGTCGATACCTGCTGCATATCCGCTGCACTGGTTGTCTCCATAGTAGGTTATCTTCACGTTGTTCACATTGTATGGCACAAGGTTGTCAAGAACTTTGTAGTAGACTTCGGCCGTGAACTTATATGGCCTTTCGCGTATCTTGAAACGATAGTCGAACGCTGTCACGAAGTGTATGGACCTTTGACTCTTGATCTTGTTGTTCAGCACGGCCACGGTTGTCCCGTTCTTCGCCACGGTGTCGCGCAGTTCCTTGTAGAATGGTGCTTGGTAATACAGTCCTGTGGCAAAGCGGAAAGTCATGTTCGGATTGAACGACGGTATGATGGCCAGCGACACTCTCGGCGATACTGTAGTCTCCTTGTTGAACGACCAGTTGCTGAAGCGCACTCCATAGTTCAGTGTGTAGAACGTGTTGCCTTCCCCACCGCTTGTGAAGCGGTAAGTGTCTTGTATGTAGCCTTCCCATCGGTGACTGTCAAGAGTGTTGCTTGAGTTGAGGGAGTATATCAGGTCAAGCCGGTCGGCAGAGTGGGGGATGGAGTATCCGCTCGAGTCCCTCATCTCATACTCCCTGGAGTTTTCCCTTATGTGCTCTTTCTTGTAGGTGATGGCTCCTTCTATGTCGTGCCTTTTTGTCTTGTGGTTGAGCATTAGCTTGAAACTCTGCACCCGTGCCGTGAGGTAGTTCCTTCCGTGCTCCATGTAAGTGCCCACGCCAAGGTTCACGTTCTTCTGTGTGTCGTCGAGCCAATACTGCCCCTGAATGTCGTATGTCTCCTGCTCCTTGGTGTAGAACGTCGATGCGAGCAACGACAGTTTCGTGTTGCTCCCGATGCGGCGGGTTATGCCGAGAGTGCCGAACAGAGTTCTGAATATATCCTTCTCTTGTCCGTCGAAATACACCTTGAACGACTTCACGTCTTCCATCGTTCCAAACGACGTCTCCCTGTTGGTTGGAGTGAAGTTGTAGTGGTTTTCCGACACGTTTCCTATGAAGTCAATCGACCATCTTTGGTTGGGCGTGTAACTGATGTAGGTCTGGTAGTCGAGGAAGTTCGGCTTGTACTCGCCTTTGGTCTCGAGCGATCCGAGCAGGTTGCTTGTCGTCTTGTATCTGATGCCGTGGCTCATGGAAAACTTCTTTCCTCCAAAGCCTGCATAGGCCGACGCTCCAAGCAGCGAAGCCTGCAAGTTTCCCTCGGCGTGTTGCGGTTTGCGGTATGTTATGTCAAGGGCCGACGACATCTTGTCTCCGTATTTAGCCTCGAAGCCTCCTGTGGAGAAAGCCACCGACTCCACCATGTCAGGGTTTATCACACTGAGCCCTTCCTGCTGTCCGCTGCGTATGAGCAAAGGACGGTACATTTCCACATTGTTTATATATACTGAGTTCTCGTCGAAGCTGCCGCCCCTTACGTTGTATTGCGACGACATCTCGTTGTGGGTCGAAACACCAGCCTGTTGTTGTATGAGGTCTTCCACCGCATTGCCCGATGTCGATGGTGAGCTTTTCGCATCCTTTATGTCCAGCTTTTCTGTTCCTGTGGTTTGGCGTCGCTTTTCCGTAACAACCACCTCGCCGAGAGCCGCCATTGAAGGCAGCGACACCTCCACGCTAAGCTTGCCTGTTGGACGGCGGAACACTCTTTTGCGCGCATTGTAGCCTATCATGGAGAACTTCACAACCACACTGTCTTTCGATGTGAGCGTCAGCTTGAACTCACCCTTGAGGTTGGTCGCGGTCACCTTTCCCTGTTCCAGACACGACACAGTGGCCAACTCTATTGGGTTGTTCTCCTCATCCACCACCCGTCCCGTTAGGGTGAAACTTTGTGCTGTAGCTGTCAGGCACGACAATAATGTCGCTATGATTAGTATAATGCTTCTGTTTTTTGCAGTTTCCATCATTTTAGTTAACGGGAACTTCGTATTTTTATTACAACAAAGGCTCTTTTTGTGACTATGGGGAGTCTGTCCTACCTTGTTCAATGCTTTCTTAGTTGCCAGAAAGCCACGGCTGCAGCCGCCGCCACATTGAGTGAGTCCACTCCATGCGCCATGGGTATGCGCACCACATAGTCGGCTCCGCTTGTAGTCTCTTGCGGAAGTCCATCGCCTTCCGTCCCCATTATTATCGCGAGCTTAGGCTCAGCGTTGAGTTTGGGGTCGTCCATGGGCACAGAGTCATCGCTCAGTGCCATTGCAGCCGTTTTGAAACCAAGTTCTTTCATCGTCTCCAGTGGATTGTTCACCCAAGCCCAAGGCACGAGAAACACCGTTCCCATGGACACTCTCACGGCTCTGCGGTTCAGAGGGTCACACGATGTGGTAGTGAGCAGCACTCCGTCTATGTCCAGAGCGGCAGCCGAACGGAATATCGCACCAATGTTTGTCGCGTCTACCACATTGTCTATCACTACAATGCGCATAGCGTTACGACAAACCTCACTTACGCTTGGCACTTGTGGACGGCGCATGGCGCAGAGCACGCTGCGTGTAAGTGTGTAGCCCGTAAGTCGGGCGAGCAACTCTCTGTCGCCAGTGTATATGGGGATATCCTTGCAGCGATCAATGATGTCGGCAGCATCGCCAGTTATGTGCTTGTGCTCACACAACAGAGCCAAAGGCTCATAACCAGCGTTGAGAGCCACCTTTATTACCTTGGGACTTTCGGCTATGAATATGCCCTTGGCCGGGTCTATGCGGTTGCGCAGTTGCGCTTCGGTGAGCGAACTGAACACTTCCACTCCCGGATGACTAAGCGAGTCTATTTCTATTGTTGGCATTTAGCGGTCTTGTTTATGCTGTTCTTGCGCTTTGTTCTATAGCTTTAAGATGTGTGTTCCTATACTATACTTTTCTCGTCTCGTCCAACAAAGCCTGTGCTGTCTTCTCCATTCGTTGGCGTGCAGGCTTCCTCGTGTCTGTCATGGGCAGTTGCTCCACCGCAAAGTAGTGGCGTGGTAGCCAGTAGTGGGGCAACTCTTGTTTGCAGATGGCGCAAATGCGCTCCATGTCGGGGGAGCCTTCAATGAGCATTGTCACCGCTTCGCCAAACTTCCTGTCGGCCACTTTGGTTATGGCAAATGGCGTTTCTATGTACGCCCTTAGCTTTCGTTCCACCTCTTCAGCCTGTATCTTTATCCCTCCGCTGCAAATCACATTGTCCTTGCGCCCTATAATGCGGAAGCTCCGACCGTCTTCGGCCATTGTCGCGCGGTCGTTTGTGACAATGTCGCATGCACATACGACAGGAGCATGCACCACAAGACAACCTTCCTCATTGATGCCTGTCTCCACTCCCTCCATCGGTTCATACCAGTCGCTTGCCGTCGGGCCGTTCATGCGGCGCATGGCTATATGAGAGAGAGTCTCCGTCATGCCGTAGGTGCTCCACACTGCGTTAGGAAACGTGCGCAGTTCTTCGGCAAGGGCTTCATCCACCGCACCGCCGCCTATTATGAGGTGGCGAGTCTGTCGCAGCAGTTCGCGCTCGCGGTCCACCTTCAGTGTTTCGAACACCTGCATGGGCACCATTGCCGCAAATGTCGGGGCCTTGTCAAGCGTGGCCAAAGGATGTGCCGATGGTGTAACCTCAAAGAGTTGCATACCGCAAACCTCAGCCCTCACAGCCATCATCTTGCCTGCAATGTAGTCGAGCGACATGCAAAGCAGAGCCGTGTCGCCTTGTTTAAGACCGAGAAACCTACATGTGGCTCGTGCCGAAGCCACCATGCGTCGTTTTTCCACCCATAGCGGCTTTGGCTTTCCCGTCGAGCCGCTTGTGCGCACGAGCATCAGTGGCGATGGGCTATGCCATTCGGCAATGAATTCCTCTGCAGTCATTTGCCGTGGTTGGTCCTAAGCGGGCTGTGTTCCAACCCATAGCTTTGCACCTCTTATCTCAAGCTGCATGGGAATGTTGTCGGTGAACAGTTGTCCTGTGCCCAATCCCTGCGGCATCGTTATCTCTTTCCCGTATATGTGGGCGGCCAATTGAGCCGTAGCGTTGAGTCCGATGTTGCTTTCCAGCGCACTCGTTATCCAAGAGCCTATGCCTCTCTCTTTGGCCAGTTCCACCCATTCCTCCACTCCGTGCATGCCTCCGTGCAGCGATGGTTTCAGCACAAGGTAGGCAGGCATTATGGTGTCGAGCATGCGTTCCTTCTCGCTGCGAGTGTTTATGCCTATGAGTTCTTCGTCGAGAGCGATGGGCAGTGGAGAGTTGCGGCACAGCCGAGCCATTTCCGTCCATTGCCCTTGCTTTAAGGGCTGTTCTATGGAGTGTATGGAGAATAAGGCCAACAGCTCGAGCTTGTACATGGCTTCTTCGCAAGTGAACGCACCGTTAGCATCGACACGCAGTTCCACAGTCTTGTTTGAGAAGCAACTGCGAATGCCCTTTATCAGTGCCACCTCTTCGGGAAAGTCTATTGCGCCAATCTTCAGTTTGATGCAACGGAAACCCGTCATGAGCTTGTCTTCAATGCGGTCGCCCATCTCCTTTCTGCTGCCCATCCAAATCAGGCCGTTGGTCAGTATGCCCTCTTCGCCGTAAGTGAAAGGCGTGTCGAACAGCAGAGGTACGGCAGGCTTGACGGTGATGTCCAGTTCCAGCATGCGCTTCTCATTGCTGAATTGTAGCCAAGCAGTCTCCAGTCCGAACAACATAGAGGGGTAGGGGAGCATGGCGTCGTAGTCTATGCATCCCTCATTCTCGAATTGGCTGCAGAAATCGTGCAGCACCTTTTCGTAGTCGGGTATTGCATCGCAACTAAGGTCAGGCAGTGGGGCGCATTCGCCGAGGCCCTTGATGCCTGGACTGTAGGGCGATGTCAGTTCCAACAACCATATTTGGCGAGTGGTGTAAACCCCACGCGAAGTCTTGGCGGGCTGCTTGAAGTGCAATATCCGCCGGTGTATGGAAATGTGGTATATGGCCATAATCGAACGAGATTATAGTTTTTACGGTGGAAAATTTACAGAACCCACCTTAAGGTAGTTTGGGATATTTGGCGAAGTCGGGTTTGCGCTTTTCGAGGAAAGCCTTTCCGCCCTCTTGGGCTTCGTCTAGAAAGTAGTAGAGCATGGTGGCGTCGCCTGCCAGCTCCTGTATGCCAGCCTGTCCGTCGAGTTCGGCGTTGAGTCCGGCCTTTATCATGCGCAGTGCCAGTGGGCTGCGCTCCATCATGGTTTGCGCCCATTCCACACACTCGTCCTCAAGACGCTCAAGAGGCACCACCTTGTTCACCATGCCCATGCGCTCAGCCTCTGCCGCACTGTACTGGCGACACATGAACCAAATCTCGCGTGCCTTCTTTTGACCTACTATGCGCGCGAGATAGCTTGCGCCGAAGCCTGCGTCAAACGAGCCGACCTTGGGTCCCGTCTGTCCGAATATGGCGTTTTCGGACGCTATCGTCAGGTCGCACATTATGTGCAACACGTGACCTCCCCCTATGGCGTAGCCGTTCACCATGGCTATCACGGGCTTGGGCAGAGAGCGTATCTGCTTTTGCACGTCAAGGACATTGAGCCTTGGCACACCGTCTTTACCGACATAGCCGCCGCGCCCCTTCACGTTCATGTCGCCGCCCGAGCAGAACGCCTTGTCGCCCGCTCCTGTGAGAATGACCACTCCTATGCGTTGTGCCTCGCGGCACCATGCCAAGGCTTTCGACATCTCCATGGTGGTGAGCGGTGTGAAGGCGTTGCGGTATCTTGGACGGTTGATGGTTATCTTGGCAATGCCGTCGAACTCATCAAAAAGAATTTCCTTGAAATCAAAGCCGTCAATCCTTTTCCAATCTCTTTTTCCCATTTGTTTCCGCTTTTTGTTCTTTTTTTGCAAAAATACTACTAAAAGACGAAAAAAGGAACAAAGGTGCTCGTTTTTTAGTGCGTTTTCACCTTGTAGGCGTGCTCTTAGCCGAACAAGGCGCGCAGAGCCTCCTCCACTTTCCTCACCGGAACAAGCTCTATGTTGTACTTCGCGCGGTTGAGGTTTTGCAGGTTGTGTTTAGGCACAATCATGTGTGTGAAACCGAGTTTCTCCGCTTCGGCCACACGCTGCTCTATGCGGTTCACCGGGCGCACCTCGCCGCTTAGTCCCACCTCGCCCGCCATGCACCATCCCGCCTCTATCGGCGTATCTACGTTGCTCGACAGCACGGCCGCTATCACGCTGAGGTCCATGGCCATGTCGGTCACGCGCAGTCCGCCGGCCATGTTGATGAACACGTCCTTCTGCACCAGTTTGAAGCCCACCCTCTTCTCGAGCACTGCGAGAAGCATGTTGAGCCTGCGCTGGTCGAAGCCCGTGGCACTGCGCTGTGGCGTGCCGTAGGCCGCACTCGACACCAGAGCTTGCGTCTCCACGAGAAATGGGCGCACGCCCTCTATGGCCGAGCTGATGGCCACTCCACTCAGCCCCTCGTGGTCTTGTGTGAGCAATAGCTCCGACGGGTTGCCCACTTGTCGCAGTCCTGTCTGCTGCATCTCGTATATCCCCAGTTCCGATGTGCTTCCGAAGCGGTTCTTTATGCTCCGCAGAATGCGATACATATAGTGCTGGTCGCCCTCGAACTGTATCACCGTATCGACTATGTGCTCCAGTATCTTCGGGCCAGCCAACGTGCCTTCCTTGTTGATGTGGCCTATGAGAATGACGGGAATGCCGCTTGTCTTGGCGAAGCGAAGCAGAGCCGAGGCACACTCGCGCACCTGCACTATGCTGCCCGGACTCGATTCCACCTCATCGGTCGATATGGTTTGTATGGAGTCTATGACCACAAGCTCTGGCAGAGTCTCCTTTATATGTGTGAAGATGTGCTCGAGCGATGTCTCGCAGAGTATGAGGCACGACTCATTGTCGGGATGACTTATTCGGTTGGCCCTCATCTTCAGTTGGTGGGCGCTCTCCTCACCGCTGACGTAGAGTATCTTCTTCTCCGGCATGCGCAGTATGGTCTGCAGCGTGAGCGTACTCTTGCCTATGCCCGGTTCGCCTCCTATGAGCACTATGGAGCCAGGCACCAGTCCACCTCCCAGCACACGGTTCAACTCCTCGTCGTGCATGTCTATGCGCGGCTCGTCCTCTGCGCTTATGGAACGTAGAGGCAGGGGCTTGTTCTTGCCCTGCTGAGCGGAGCGCACGCTGATGGCCGCCGACTTGGCCGCTTGAGTGCCCGTGTCGCTGGCTATGCGTATCTCCTTGAACGTGTTCCACTGCCCGCAGTTAGGACATTTGCCTATCCATTTGGGCGATTCCTGTCCGCAGTTGTCGCATACATATGCTTTCTTGTCCTTGGCCATGCTTGTTGTTGTGGGCTTTCCCTGCCTGTTCTTTGTTGTTTGTGATTGATGTGTGTGTGGGTGAGGGCTTAGTCCTCGCGGCTCATGAACGCCACCACGCCAGTAAGCTCTTGGTCCAGATAGTAGGTGTCGGCATAATGCTTGCCTCCGCACTGGTAGGTGGCGTGTATGAACACCGTGCTTTGTGTGGGCTTGATGTCAGCATACTTCACGTCGGCCTTGTACTGTTTCGCCGCCGCGCTCACTGTATGCCGCAGCACAGCCACCACCGAGTCGGTTATGTGGCGTGTTGAGTCGAAGTGCTCAAAGTGCAGAGCGGTCAGCGTGGAAGGCTCCTTCAGGTTGCTTTCCATGAACTCCTCCACCGCCTGCTTGGCACTGTGCTGCCGTCCGCACGCTACGGACGACAGCACCATCACCACACATACTATTATATAGCTTATATGCCTCATTTCTTGGGTATGCTCTTGAGGATTGCGAGCAGGTGGTTCCACACCATCTCAACCGTGGGAATGTGCAGCTTCTCGTCGGGCGTGTGCACACCGCGCAGCGTAGGGCCAAATGACACCATGTCCATGTTGGGGTAGCGCTCCGAGAACAGACCGCACTCCAGTCCGGCGTGTATGCCTATCACGAGCGGGTCCTTGCCGAACAACTCTTTGTAGGTGTCTATCACAATGCGCGTGAGCTCGCTGTTGGGGTTCATCTTCCATGCAGGATAGCCGTCGTTCTGGGCCACGTCGGCTCCAGCCAGTTCAAACACCGCCTTCACCGTGTTGCACTCGTTTTCGAGGTTGCTCATCATGTTGCTGCGCTGCGAAGCCACCACCATTACCTTGTCGTCGGCAGTCACCACGCTGGCCACATTGCTTGAAGTCTCCACCAGCCAGGCCAAGTCCTCGTCC
>CAVHDN010000079.1:0-8292 GCA_963634315.1 Flexilinea sp.
GTATTTCAGGTACTTGTCGTCCCAATATCCGTGAGTGTCGCTGATTATTCCTATCTTTTTCATCTGCGCCAAAAGTCTTTGCAGTACATCGCAACTACATCTGCTCCCTCTTTCTCACAAACTCTGCTATGAACTCCGCCGTGGCTTCTATACCGAGTATCGAGGAGTCTATGCACAAGTCGTAGGAAGCACTTGAGCCCCACTTCTTTCCTGTGTAGAAATTATAGTAGGTAGCACGCTCGCTCTCACGGTTTGCCAACAGTTTGCGCGCCGTGTCCATGTTACACTTGCACCTCTTCTGCATCTCGGCTATGCGCTGTTCCGTATTGGCGGTGATGAACACATTGGTCACATGCTCCATGTCGCGCAGCACATAGTCGGCGCAGCGTCCGACAAACACACACGGCCCTTCCTCAGCAGCTTTTCTTATGGAGTCGCTCTGCATCTTGAACAGTTCGTCCTGCGAACATCCCGTTCCGTAGAAGTTGCCGTCGCTCATGTGTGGGGCGTGCAAGTGGAACAAGGAGTGGAAGAAGCCCTTCTGTTCGTCGTTCTGTTCAAAGAACTTCTCGCATATTCCGCTCTCCTTGGCGGCCTTGTAGAGTATTTCCCGGTCGTAGTATTGGCAACCGAACTCCTCGGCGAGCATCTTGGCTATCACCCTTCCGCCACTGCCTATCTGTCGGCCCACATTTATTATTATGTTCTTTCCCATTGTCTTTTTAGGCTATTTCGTCAAATCTGCTTTGTCTGTCTGCACATTCTTCTTTTTCACCTTTCTCATGTAGGCCATCATTATGAAAGCCGTCACAACCGCCGCCACCACATCTGATGCAGGCATCGACCACCACACGCCGTCCACTCCAAGCTGTGGGGGCAGAATGAGCAGCATGGGCAAGAGGAAGATGAGCTGGCGCGACAGCGACAAGAACATGCTCACTCCGGCCTTTCCTATGCTCTGGAAGAAGTTGGTCACCACCATCTGATAGCCCACTATGGGAAACGACACCATCATTATGCGCAAGCCCTTGGCCGACAGGTCAAGGAGCGTGGGGTCGGTGGTGAACAACCGCGAACATTCCCTCGGCAAGAACATGGCCACCAGGAAGCCGGTGGTGGTTATGCCAGTTGCGGCTATCATGGCAATCTTCACCACGCTCATCAGTCGGTCCAACTTCTGCGCCCCATAGTTGAAGCCGGCAATGGGTTGCATGCCTTGGTTCACGCCTATGGTTATCATGACGAAGATGAAGGCTATCTTGTTGGCTATTCCGTAGGCTCCCACGGCAAGGTCGCCGCCATACTCCTGCAGTCCACGGTTGATGAATATGACCACTATGCAGGCACAGACGTTCATGGCAAAGGGCGACATGCCTATGGCCACGATGTTGCGCACGATATAGTTGCTGAGCCTATAGGTTCCTCTGCGCAGATGAAGCAGCTCGCGCTTGTCGCTGAAGATGTACAGCTGCCAAGCCAAAGCCACCATCTGCGATATTATCGTGGCGTAGGCCGCTCCCTTTATGCCCATATGCATGGGGTAGATGAACAGTGGGTCGAGCAGGGCGTTGAACACCA
Organism: Flexilinea sp.; assembly: GCA_963634315.1. GTDB lineage: Bacteria > Bacteroidota > Bacteroidia > Bacteroidales > Bacteroidaceae > Prevotella. The sequence goes on from CAVHDN010000079.1 coordinate 1,579, forward strand.
CGGTGAAGACCGTGGCATACATGGCTTGTTTGGGCTTTCCTGCGGCTCGCAACACAGCGTTCATGCCGAAATAGAGGTGGGAGAACACGTTGCCCAGGAGTATCACTACCATGTAGTCGCGTGCGTAAGGCAGTGTTTGCTCGCTTGCTCCGAAGAAGAAGAGTATGGGGTCGAGCAGCAGCAGCGACACTATGCTGAACGCAAGACCTATGACGATGTTGAGCGTCATGGTGTTTCCCAATATGCGCTGCGCCGTGTCGTAGTCCTTTTGTCCCAACTTCACCGATATGCAGGTAGAGGCGCCAATGCCCACAGCCGCTCCAAAGGCGGCGGAAAGGTTCATGAAGGGGAAGGTCAACGCCAAGCCGGATATGGCTATGGGGCCCACTCCCTGACCGATGAAGATGCTGTCAACCATGTTGTACAGCGAAGATGCCGTCATGGCCACTATGGCGGGCAGTGAGTACTGCAGGAGCAGCCGTCCCACTGGTTTTGTGCCTAACTCAAGAGTTGCTTGTCGTTTATCTGTTTCCATATTGCAATTCCATGCAAAGGTACTAAAAAAGAATAATATAGTGAAGATTGAAGAACGAAGAGTGAAGAATTCACGTGCAAGTGCGAAATGGCAGTAGCGAAAGTGTTCAATTCTTCAACACATGACAATGCCCATGCCGGGCATACTACGCAAAACGGCCGGCAGGAACAAGTCCTGTCGGCCGCTGATGTTCTGTTTCGACTATATGTCGCCTTGATTATTTGATGGCAACAGTAGCGCGACGGTTGTAAGAAACAGGAGAGAGGGTGTTAACGCCACCTTCTGCCACAGTCTCGATGTTGTCGCGGCTTACGCCCATCTTAACCAGCTCGTCAGCAACAGCGTCGGCACGCTTCTGGCTCAACTGCTTGTTGAACTCAGCGCTACCGGTCTTGCTGTCAGCATAGCCTGTAACGACAATCTTGGAGTCGTTGTCCTTAGCCACGTTCACGAGGTCCTTAACATTCTGCATGTCCTTGCGAGAAGCAATCTTCGACTTGCCGATGTTGAAGAATACAGAAACGGGAGCTGCAACAACTTCCTTCACAGTCTTGGTCTGAGGAGTCTCGTTCTTCTTGTCGGCGAGCATCTTCTTCAGCTTGGCGTTCTCAGCCTGTGCGTCGGCAACCTGTGCGTTGAGGGCATCGATCTGACCCTGTGAGAGAGCCTTGATGGCGTCAACATCGGGAGTCTTGTTCCACTTTGCAGAACCGAGGTTGTAGGTCAAACCGAGTTCAACGTTCAGCATGTTGTCATAGCTCTTCAGGCCGTGGCCGTAGCTCTCATACCTCTGGCCGAAGTTTACACCGTCCATGTCCTTGGAAGCGGTAACCCAGTTGATGTCGAGGTTGATGGCCACCTTGTTGCTCAGGCGGAAGGTGTTCAGGATACCGGCTGTCAGGTCGATAGCGTATGAGTCGTAGCTCATGTTGCGGCCGAAGCCACCACCGATGTAAGGAATGAAGTTCCAGACGCGGTTAGGATTGTAGCCGCAGAGCAGGTTGCTCAGGTTGAAGAGCACTTCCTCGTTCAATGTCCAGTACTTGCTGGCGTTGGTCTTCTTGTCCTTGTAGTCGTCACCAAAGGGAATGGTGCGGCCCCAAACGCCGTTGAACTTAGTGCGGAGACCGAGACCGGGAGTGAACCACTTGCCAACGGCTACAGAGAAGCCGAGGTTGTTGCGGTAGCCGTCAAACGGGCTCTTGTCGTGACCCCAACCAGTCTCTTGGTTGCCGTAGAAGGCTGTTCCTACAACATTAGCCTGAATAAACCAGTTGCTCCAGAAAGAGTTTGTGGCCACACTGTACTTCTCTGTGGGCTCAGCAGACTCGCTTGTCTGTGCCATTCCAGCTACAGACACACCGGCAAAAGCCAGTGCCATCATTAACTTTTTCATACCTATACTAATATTAAATAAACTATGTGCATAGCCAATTTGGGTGCAAAAGTAAATATTATTTTTAGAATTGCCTAACTTAACTTCCATAAAAATGCGGTTTTAACAAAATAAAATGACAAAAGCCGTAGTGCCAGTACAATATTGAGAGCGTTTTTGGCGTTGCTTTCCGCCTTCAGGAATAGTTCGCCCAATTGTGGCAAGGAGAGAAAAGGCCGTTTTTTGTTGACCAATCTGCAGTTTTTACTTATCTTTGCATAAGATAAGCTGCACTCGGGAAATTGAGAACAAGTTCTCTTTCCGCTCGTTTGCATTATCTTTGCAGAGGAGAACAGTACGAAGACTAACTAACCCGAACAGCGGAGCTTTTTTATACGTGACAAGTTTAGACATAATTACAAACCATTAAACAGAGAAACAGATGAAGAAAATCAAGTATTTGGCCATGCTGTCATTTGCGGCAATTGTGGCCGTCGCTTCAGTTTCGTGCGGCGACGACGAGAAGGGTGATGAAGGCAGCGGTAGCGGAAGCGGAGGTGGAAGCGACAGCGGCGGAAGCACCGAAGTGGTTGATGCCTATGCGCAGAAGCAGAAGCTGGAGTCGATAGCCCGCCAGCTGGTGAGCAAGGTTGACGCCAGTCAGTTTGACAACATCAAGGACATGGTTGACGTTGTAAAGGAGTCGGACGGCGATGAGCTTGCCGAGTGGTTTGAGGATTGCGCGGAAGCATGTCTGGTGAACATCGAAAGCGGAACCGACGTTGACAGTGTCTATAAGTATCTCTACAGGGCTTCCAACTTCTTCGGCTCTTTTGAACTATCGGGCGGTGAATGGGTTGAAAAGGACGAGAGCGTCAACTGCCTGCAGTTCAAGTTCAAGGACAAGAACGGCAAGAGCTGCGTGCTCAAGCTGGAGCGTAGCGGCAATGAGACCGCCATACACAGCGAAGACTTCGACTGTGAAGACTACAACTGGGACGAAAATTACAGAAAATACTTCTATAAGGAAGAGTACCACTTCAGCATTCCGGAGAACATCAACCTGACGCTCACCCAAAACGGTGCAACAGTGGTAGCCACTACAGTGCAGACCAAGCTCAGCGTGGCCTCAGGCGACTTCGACTACATGCGCGATGCGGCCGAAGTGACCACCACGACAACCATCAACGACTACAAGATAACGGTGGAGAAGGCACTGTTCAACGCAGGCAAGAGCGCATCGGTGCAGTCGGTGGTTTGGCAAAAGGACGGTGAGGAGCTGATAAGTGCCACAGCCAGTGCCACGGGCAATCTCTCCAACCTGGACGACCCCGTCGTGAAGACAGCTCAGGTTGAGGTGAAGGTGTTGGGCGGCAAGGCTCGCGTCACGGGCAACATCAGCGACGGACAGACCCTAAGGCGTTATTTCGACCTGGCAGTAGACAACGACACAAACGAAAAGACCTACAAAGACTATATAAGCAGAGCCAACAAGCTCATAGACCTCAAGGTCTATCTCGACAACAGCAGCACCCAGAGCGCTTCCATTCGCTTGGAGCCGTTTGAGGAGTCGGCAGGATATGGCTATTACTATTGGGACTACGAGCCCGTAATGGCCTTTGCCGACGGCACTACGTATGGTTTCGAAGAGTATTTCGACGAGAAGACCTTCGACACCGTAATAAATAAGGTGCAGAACATCATCGAGGATTTCGAACGTTGGTTCGACGACTAAGCATCACCCTTTTTTTGAGAAAGCCAGCAACCATAGCGGCATGGTTCGTCATGCTCGCCCTTGCACCAAGCGGCCCTGCGGCCGCAACGAGCGTGTTGTCCCCCGAGGGCGACACGCTCACTCATGTTCTGCCCAGCGTAGATGTGAGGGGAAAGCGTGTGCGCTCCCATCTCGACATGGCCGATGGGGTGAGCGTGATGGACATGGAGATGCTCGAGCTCATGCCCCGCATTCTCGGCAATGCCGACCCCATGCACTACGCCCAGCTGCTGCCCGGCGTGCAGACCAACTCCGAGTATGACGCGGGCTTGCACATCCAGGGCTGCGAGAGTTCGCACAACATGGTAGCCATCGATGGTGTCCCGCTCTACAACGTGGAGCACCTGCTGGGCTTCTTCTCCATTTTCAACGCCACCCACTTCTCCAGCCTGCACCTCAGCAAGTCGCCCGTTGCGCCAGCCATGCCCAACCGTCTCGGCGGCATGGCCGACATGCACACAGCCGACACCATCGCCAGGCGCACGGGAGGCGACGTTTCCGTAGGCCCCATGTCGTCGCAAGCCACCATACGACTGCCCCTCGGCCGCCGACTGTCGCTCACCCTATCGGCTCGCGAGGCCTATCTCAATCTCCTTTACGGCCGTTGCCTCGACTTCGACGGCGACAAGATGCGCTACTCCTTTGGCGACTACAACCTCAGCCTGCTCTATCAGCCCGACGAGCGCAACACCCTGCACTTCGAAGGCTACTTTGGCCATGACAATGTGGGAGTGAAAGGCCACGACTATCTGTTCGACTCCCGTCTGCGATGGGGCAACGTGATGGGCGCTGTGCATTGGCTGCATCTCCTCGACGGCGGCAGTCTCAGTCAGAGCGTTTACTTCACCGCCCACCGCAACCGCTTCATCCTGGACCAGGCCGACGTAAACGTGCACATAGCATCCGACATCCGCGACTTTGGCTACAAGGCCCTGCTGACGCTGGGACGACTGAAGGCAGGAGCCGAAGCCGTTCACCACTCCATGCAGCCGCAGGAGCCCCACGCCGAGGGAGTGCTCAACGGGAGCGACGAGGCGGTGCTCCGGCAGAAGAGCCTCGAGGCTTCGCTCTTCGCTTCGTGGCGCTTGCCTCTGTCGAGACGCATCGACCTGGAGGGAGGGCTTCGCGCCACCTGCTATGCCCATGGCCTCTCGCGCTATTTCAGCGCCGACCCCGGCGCCACGCTCAGCTGGCGCATGTCGCCCCTCGCCACCCTCTCGCTGAACGCCGGCATAAAGCATCAGTACCTCTTCCAGACGGGCTTTTCAAATATGGGCCTGCCCACCGAGTTCTGGTTCTCGGCCGGAGGAAGCCACCGTCCGCAGTATTCCTGCAACACGTCGCTGTCGCTCTATGCCTTTTCGGCCGACAAGACTTGGCGCGTGGCGTGCGAAGTCTACTACAAGCGGCTATTCCATCAGGTGGAATACAACGGCAACGTGTTCGATTTCGTCTATTCCACCTACTCCCTAGACGGAGCCTTGCTCCACGGCCACGGCCACAACTGCGGACTGAACCTCATGGTGGAGAAGCGCAAGGGACGCCTCACCGGTTGGCTGAGCTATGCTTTCGGCCAGGCCAAACGCCGCTATCCCGGCACCGACCTTTCGGCTAGCTACTCCGCCGCCCACGAACGGCCGCACGAGCTCAACGCCGTGGCCACGTGCAAACTGGGCCGCCGCTGGAGCATAGGCACCACTTTCGTGGCCGCATCGGGCACTCCCTACACCAAGGTGGAGCGGTTCTATCTGCTCAGCAACAACATCCTGGCCGACTACGGACGTCACAACGCCAGCCGACTGCCGATGTATCTGCGCCTTGACCTGTCGGCCAACTATGAGTTCCGGTTGAAAGGGGGACGCCGAAGCGGCATAAACCTCTCCATCTACAACGTCACCATGCACGACAACCCTCTGCTCTATCGACTGAAGGTTACGCGCAAGGAACACAAGGTGGTGTATAGCGCCATGTCGTTTGTGGCCCCACTCTTGCCTTCCGTCAATTATTACTATAGCTTTTAAGTCACCTCCCCTCCCTTTCACCATGAACTTCCTACGCCTGCTCTCCCGCCCCCTTCGCCAGCTTCTTCCCACAGTCCTTGCAGCCCTGGTGTGCCTCTCCTGCTCCAGCTACGAGGAGACCGAGGGGACCGAAGGCATAGTGGTGGAGGGATGGATAGACAGCGGACGCTTCCCCATAGTGAAGGTCACGCGCACCGTGGCGCTCAACTCCAAGGGCATGAGCAGCGACTCGCTCGAGAACTATGTGGAGAAATGGGCGCGGGTGACGGTGAGCGACGGTGAGCGCACGGTGGTTCTGACGGGCAAACCGGCAAGGCGATACTATCCACCTTATATATATACCACCGGGCAAATGCGCGGAGAAGTGGGCAAGACCTACAAGCTCACCGTGGAAACGCCCGACGGCTCCCGCGCCGAAGCCGAGACCACCATACCCCAGCCTGTCACCATCGACTCGTTTTCCGTGGAGCGCGTGGCCGGCAGCGACACCCTCTGCCAGCTCTACGGCTACACCTCATGCCGCCAGAGGTGCAAGGTGTTCACTCAGGTGGCGGGAACCGACAGCGAGTATCTCTCGGCCTACCTCGGCCTATTCGACCGAGACATGATAGGCAGCGACGGGCGCATCTCCATAAGCCGCGGGCGCACCAACCTCGTCAAGGACTTCTCCCCCTTCTTCTCCTGCGGCGACACGGTGCTCGTGAAGTTCTCGGCCATCGACAGCACCGCCTACCGCTATTGGCGCGACTTTGAGGACATGATAGTCCTGTCGCGCAATCCCCTCTTTCCCGTCACGAAGAACCTGCACACCAACATGAAGGGCGCCCTCGGCTATTGGTTCGGCTATGGCTCCACGTTCTATCGCACAACTTTTCGCCAAGGCGAATGATTGGCAGCGCATGCAAATCCGGTCAAAAACGTCACCTGCTTGCTAGTAGGAGCATTTCTATGAAATGCGACCCCAGCGCTAGGGTGCATCTTGGAAATCTGCACCTACTACACCGCGCAG
>CAVHDN010000080.1:0-8256 GCA_963634315.1 Flexilinea sp.
CAATTTGTCTGCGAGTGAAGGAGTATAGCGGGCTATACGACTGAACGAACAGACGAATTGAACCGAAAAGAGGCCGTAAGATGACAAAACGTAACCCATAGTTTTAATGTATCATTACGGTGGAAATTTATAGAACCCACCTTATGGCAGATGGTCACGGCTTACAGCGGATACTCGTCGAAAGCGTAGAGCACCGTTGAGAGATAGCGCTCGCCCGTGTCGGGCAGCAGAGCCACCACGCGCTTGCCCTTGTTCTCAGGCCGCCTTGCCACTTCCACTGCCGCATGCACGGCGGCTCCGGCCGATATTCCCACAAGCAGTCCCTCTGTCTTGGCGAGTTGGCGACTGGCGAGAATGGCGTCATCACCCGCAACGTCGAACACCTCATCCACCACACTTGCGTCGTAAATCTTAGGCACGAAGCCAGCCCCAATGCCCTGTATCTTGTGCGGTCCGCTCGCATGTCCGGTGAGCACAGCCGACGTTGTAGGCTCCACTGCCACTATTTTCACGTCGGGGTTCTTCTCCTTGAGCTTTCTGCCTATGCCGCTTATGGTGCCTCCGGTGCCCACGCCAGCCACAAACACGTCTATGTTGCCGTCGGTCTGCTCCCACAGCTCCTGTCCGGTGGTGTCGTAGTGGGCTTGGGCGTTTGACGGGTTCTCAAACTGTTGCAGGATGACAGCCCCTGGTATGGACTCCTTCAGCTTCTCCGCTTCGCTTATGGCCCCGGCCATGCCGTCCTTCCCGCTTGTCAGTATCACCTCCGCTCCAAAGGCTTTCACGAGGTTGCGCCTTTCAATGCTCATGGTCTCGGGCATGGTCAGTATGAGCTTGTAGCCCTTCGCTGCGGTCACGAGGGCCAGTCCCACGCCTGTGTTGCCGCTGGTAGGCTCTATTATGGTTGCGCCGGGCGTGAGCTTCCCGCTCTTTTCGGCATCTTCTATCATGGCCAGTGCCACTCGGTCTTTAGTGCTTCCGCCGGGGTTGAAGAACTCCACCTTCGCTATGATGGGAGTGATGAGTCCGCGCTGCTCTGAGAAGCGTCTCATTTCGAGCAGCGGGGTGTTGCCCACAAGCTCTGTAAGTTGTGTTGCTATCTTTTTCATGTTCTGATGTGTGCTGATGTTGAACGGTTAAAGCGCCTGAATATCCACCTTTTCGAGAGCTTGCTCAAGGTCGTCTATTATGTCGTCGATGTGCTCCGTGCCTATGCTCAGGCGTATGGTTGACGGGTAGATGTGCTGCTCCTCGAGCTCCTCCGGCGAGAGCTGCGAGTGGGTGGTAGTGGCCGGATGTATGACAAGGCTCTTCACATCGGCCACATTGGCCAGCAGCGAGAATATCTTGAGGTTGTCAATGAACGTCCAAGCCTCCTTCTTGCCGCCCTTTATCTCAAAGGTGAAGATGCTTCCGCCGCCGTTGGGGAACAGCTTTGTGTAAAGCCCGTGGTCGGGATGGTCGGGCAGCGACGGATGGTTCACCCGCGCCACCTTGGGGTGACGTGACAGATAGTCCACCACACGCGCCGTGTTGTAGGCGTGGCGCTCCACGCGCAGGCTGAGCGTCTCCAGTCCCTGTAGCAGCACCCAGGCGTTGAAGGGCGAAATGGCTGCGCCCGTGTCGCGCAGCAGCACGGCTCTCACTCGGGTCACGAAGGCTGCCGCTCCGGCCACATCGGCAAAGACGGCCCCGTGGTAGCTTGGGTCGGGCTTGGCGAGCGAGGGATACTTTTCGGCGTTCTTCTTCCAGTCGAACCGTCCGCCATCGACTATCACTCCGCCGAGCGAGCTGCCGTGGCCGCCTATGAACTTCGTGGCAGAGTGCACCACCACGTCGGCTCCGTGCTCTATGGGGCGGAAGAGCAGCGGCGTGGCGAAGGTGTTGTCCACCATGACTATCACTCCCAGCCTGTGGGCTATCTCGGCTATGCGGTCAATGTCGGTCACGCTGGCGTTGGGGTTGCCGAATGTTTCCACCATTACAGCCTTGGTGTTCGGACGGATGGCCCTCTCCACTGCGTCGAAGTCCGACGGGTCAACTATCGTGGTCTCCACGCCCTGTGTGGAGAGAGTGTGCTCAAGCAGGTTGAATGTGCCGCCATAGAGGTTGTTGGCCGCCACGATATGGTCGCCGCATCCTGCCACGTTCTGCAGTGCATAGGTCACGGCGGCTGCTCCTGAAGCCACTGCCAGTCCGGCCACGCCACCCTCAAGGGCGGCCACGCGGCTCTCAAACACGGCCTGTGTGGAGTTGGTCAGCCGGCCGTAGATGTTTCCCTCGTCGCGCAGACCGAAGCGGTCGGCGGCATGCTGCGAGTTGCGGAACACATAGCTTGTTGTCTGGTATATCGGCACGGCGCGGCTGTCGGTTGCCGGGTCGGCCTGTTCCTGTCCCACGTGGAGTTGCAGTGTCTCGAAGTGCAGTTTCTTGTTGCTCATTTTGTGTCCTTTTTTGTGTGTGTTTTGTTGTTGTCGTTTCTTATTGCGACGGCCGTTTGTTGGCTGTCGACGGTGCAAAGGTACGGCGTTTCCCAGTGCTCCGCAATAGCACGATGGTGGCATTTGGCCTACCATCAATGTGGTATTTTTTTTTATTCGTCGGTATTCGGGTCGCACTTCGGAGAAGCGCTCCTACTACTCCGCTGAGGTCGCACTTCGGCGAAGCGCTCCTACTACTGCGACCTCGCGAAGTTATAATGTTCTGACGCCTTCCGTCACCAAGTAATCTCCCCCGACCCGAAGCAGCGGCGGTGCAGCTCGTCATAGACCACGCAGAACTGGCCCGGAGCAACGCCCTGTATCAGTTCTTCGGAGTGCACAGTGTAGCAGCCCTCGGCCGTGCGCTCGAGTGTGGCCTTGTGAAACTCCGGCGTGTGCCTTATCTTGAACGTTACAACGGAGGGCAGTTCGCACGCTGTGAGGAAATGAAAATCGTGGATGGAAAACACCTGCTTGTAGGCGGTGAGCGGCTCGTAGCCACGACTCACGTAAAGGATGTTGGCCTCCACGTCTTTCTTCACCGCATACCACGGTCCGCCTCCGAACCCCAGTCCGTGGCGTTGGCCTATGGTGTGAAACCACAGCCCCTTGTGACTGCCTAAGCGCCGCCCCGTCTCCAGCTCCACAACATCGCCGGGCATCTCCCCCAAGTAGCGGCGTATGTATTCGTTGTAGTTTATTTTGCCAAGGAAACAAATGCCCTGCGAGTCCTTTCGCCGTGCGTTGACGAGATGCTCACGCTCGGCTATGGCCCGCACTTCGTCCTTCATGTAGTGGCCTATCGGGAACAGAGCCTTGCGCAGCTGCCAGTCGTAGATCTGCGCGAGAAAGTCGGTCTGGTCTTTCACCGGGTCGGGACTTGTGGTGAGCCACTTCTGACTGTCTATGACCTCCGTGCAAGCATAATGGCCCGTGGCTATGAGGTCGTAGTCGTGGCCCCGCTTATGGTCGAAAGCGCCAAACTTGATGAGTCTGTTGCACATCACGTCGGGGTTGGGGGTCAGTCCCGCCCGCACTTTGTCCATGGTGTAGCGCGTCACCTCGTCCCAATACTCCCTGTGGCAATCCACCACCTCCAGCTTGCACCCATAGCGGCGGGCCACAGCCGTGGCCATCTCAAGGTCCTCTTCCGACGAGCAGTCCCACTCGGCCTCTTCCTCCGGCCCTATCTTTATGTAGAAGCAGTCGGGATGCAGTCCCTGGGCGGCCAACTCATGTACCACCACCGAACTGTCAACGCCGCCGGAAAGCAGCACCGCTATCTTCTTGTCGCTCAATTCTGTCTCCATAATGCCTGCAAAGGTAGCCCATTTTTGCAGGAAAGCCAAGTCGCGGCTTAAAAAGCGGCGGAAAACTTGGCCGTTTGGATATTAGTCCTTACATTTGCAGAAAGCAAACAAACAATACTCATTATTTATATATATGATAGACGTAAAAGCAACATTGGCCTCGGCCGAAGAGAAAATGGAAATGGCAGTGATGTACCTTGAAGAGCAGCTCGCACGCATAAGGGCAGGCCGCGCCAACGTGGCCATACTCGACGGCATCAAGGTCGATTCCTACGGCTCTATGGTGCCCCTCAACCAGGTGGCCAACGTTTCTACCCCAGACGCGCGCACAATAGCCATACGCCCGTGGGACAAGAAGCAGATAAAGGCAATAGAAAAGGCCATCATGGACTCTGAGGTGGGTATTACGCCAGAGAACAACGGTGAGGTGATACGCCTCGGCATACCGCAGCCCACGGAGGAGCGTCGCCGCGAGCTTTCGAAGCAGTGCAACAAGATAGGCGAAAGCGTGAAGGTGCAGATACGCAACGTGCGCTCCGAGACCAAGGACAAACTGAAGAAAGCCATCAAGGACGGTCTTTCGGAGGACAACGAGAAGGACGCTGAGGGTGACCTGCAGAAGATACACGACAAGCAGATAAAGGCCGTGGATGAGCTTCTCGCCGCCAAGGACAAGGAGATAATGACCGTATAGGCCGTTTCTCCCTTACAGAACTCAAGACTGAAGAAGAAGTGCGCGGACTCGTAATAAAGAACACTGGAAGCTGGTACACCGTGAAAACCGATGACGGGCCGACGGTGGAGAGCAAGATTAAGGGCAATTTCCGGCTCAAGGGAATAAGGAGCACCAACCCGGTGGCTGTGGGCGACAGGGTGGAGATTACGCCCAATCAGGAGGGAACGGCTTTCATAACCAGCATTGAGGACAGGCGCAACTACATCATACGCAAGTCGCCCAACCTCTCGAAACAGAGCCACATCATAGCCGCCAATGTGGATCAGGCGGTGCTTGTGGTCACGGTGAACCATCCTCAGACTTCCACTAAGTTCATTGACCGCTTCCTCGCTTCGGCCGAGGCCTATAGAGTGCCCGTGGTGCTGCTCTTCAACAAGACCGACCTGCTGACGCCTGAAGAACTGCACTATCAGGAGATGATGATGGCCCTCTACGACAACATTGGCTACCGCTCGCTTGCCATAGCCGCCGCAAACGGCTACGGCATGGAGGCGTTAAAGCCTCTGCTCGACGGGCGCATATCGGTGCTGAGCGGCAATAGCGGTGTGGGCAAGTCAACGTTCATCAACCGTCTGCTTGGCACAAAACTGCGCACTGCCGAGATTAGCGACGCGCACAACACGGGCATGCATACCACAACATTCAGCGAGATGCTGCCTTTGCCCGGCGGAGGCTACGTCATTGACACGCCAGGCATAAAGGGGTTCGGCACTTTCGATATGGAACCGGAGGAACTCACGGGCTACTTTAAGGACATCTTCCATTTTGCCAAAGACTGCCGCTTCAGCAATTGCACCCATACTCATGAACCGGGATGCGCTGTGCTGAAGGCCGTGGAAGAGCACTATATAGCTGAAAGCCGCTACGAGTCGTATCTGAGCATGCTCGATGATAAGGATGAAGGCAAATACCGCGCGGCGTTTTAGCGTGAGGCGGGATTAGAATTCTAAAAGCAACAAAATAATGAATGGCAAGAAAAATTTAGTTTGGATAATAATAGGTATCGTGGTAGTGGTGCTCCTGCTATGGGGCGTGAGTGGATACAACGGCATGGTGTCGATGGACGAAGGAGTGCAGGGCAAATGGGCCAATGTAGAGACGCAGTATCAGCGGCGGGCTGACTTGATACCTAATCTTGTAAGCACAGTGAAAGGCTATGCCACTCATGAGGAGACAACTCTTGAGAATGTGGTGAAGGCGCGCAGTGAGGCCACTTCGGTGAAGATTGACCCAACAAACCTCACTCCGGAGAAGTTGGCTGAGTATCAGAAGGCACAGGGCAACGTGTCGGCGGCTCTCGGAAAGCTGCTTATGGTGGCCGAGAACTATCCGCAGCTCAAGGCCAACGAGAACTTCCTGGAGTTGCAGTCGCAGCTGGAGGGAACGGAAAACCGCATCACCGTGGCGCGCAAGGACTTCAACGATGCTGCCAAGGACTACAACATATCTATACGCCGCTTCCCGAAGAACATCCTTGCCGGTTTGTTCGGCTTCGACAAGAAAGCTTATTTCGAAGCGGAAAGCGGTGCAGAGAAAGCTCCCAAAGTGAAATTCTAAAACGTGGAATGAGGTTATAAGCCATGTGCCGCTTCTTGTTGGGCTTCTTGTTGCTGTTTAGTGCGGTAGTCTCAATGGCCAGTCCGCAGCAAGACAATGTTGTGGAAAGCTACACGGTGGCGAATGTTCCCAATGTGCGTCTGACAGACGTGCGACAGTATGTGTCCGACCCGTCAGCGTTGCTCTCAACCGCGACTCGCGACACCATCAACGCTACCCTTGCTGCGCTTGAACATACTACAGGCATAGAGACGGCCGTGGTCATGTTGCCGTCCATTGGCAATGCCGAGCCTTTCGATTTCGCGGTGCAACTGTTCCGCACGTGGGGCATTGGCAAGGCAAAGAGCAACAACGGGTTGCTCGTTCTCTATGTGGAGGACCAGCATAGGGTGCAGTTTGTCACAGGCTATGGCATAGAAGGCACTCTCACCGATGCTCTTTGCAAGCGCATACAGACGCGCTATATGGTGCCCTCGTTCAAACGAGGCGACCGCGACGGAGGCATGACGGCGGGCGTTAAGGCTGTGGCGGCGGTGCTTGACGGCTCCATGGAGCCGGAAGCAAGCGATGGAGATGATGATGGAGACTGGATTGGTTTGGTCATCCTTTTTGTAGGCATAGGCTTCATGGCGTATCTGATTGTCCATAAAAGGAAGTCGCGATGTCCTTATTGCGGAGCAAAGGCCCTCGAACTCAAGTCAACCGACCATTACCGTTTGGACGGTCAACACTATCGCAAGGACATATATGTCTGCTCCAAATGCGGCAGGGTTGTTGTGAGAAACACACCTGAAGATGACCGCCACGACGGCAACAACGCTCTGCTCACAGGCATGCTGCTTGGCTCAATGCTTGGACGAGGCCGTGGAGGCAGTGGCGGAGGCGAAAGCTTTGACAGTGGTTTTAGTGGCGGAAGCTTTGGCGGAGGCAGTACGGGCGGCGGTGGCGCAGGCTCCAGTTGGTAGTAGTCTGCTTTCTCCAATGTCTCTTTACTTTTGACTCACATCTTCATTGCTTATTGGGCAGGTTTCGCCTCCATAAGACTCTTCACAAAACATACAGCCTTCTTGTGTAATTATGGTATAATGCTTACTTTTGCAGCAGTATTTTCAAGACAAATCAGACAAACGGCCATTGAAATGGGAATAGTAATAGGAATAGACGTGGGGATAAGCACCACCAAGATAGTGGGACTAAAGGACGGCAAGGTCCTCTCTCCCACACGTATAACGGCAGCCGACCCCGTGACATCGCTCTATGGGGCTTTCGGCAAGTATTTATACGACAATGGCGTGTCGCTAAGCGATGTTGAGCAGGTGATGCTCACCGGCGTCGGCAGCGCTTACATAGACTCCCGCGTTTACGGACTGCCCACGGCCAAGACCGAAGAGTTCCGTGCCGACGGGCTCGGAGCAAGGTTTGAGTCGCAGGTTGACCGTTCCATCGTGGTGAGCATGGGCACCGGCACTTCTTTCGTGCGTTGCGACGGCGACTGTATAGAGCACATAGGCGGTACAGGCATAGGCGGCGGCACACTGCAGGGCTTGTCAAAGCTGCTTCTTAGCACTGGCGACATTCGTCAGGTGTCGGCCATGGCCATGCGCGGCAGCTTGTCGAACGTCAACTTGCTCATCGGCGACATCAGCAAACGGCCGCTTCCTGGTTTGCCAATGGAAGCCACAGCCTCGCTTTTCGGCAAGGTGGCAAGCAACGCCACTCATGAGGACATAGCCCAAGGACTCATTTTCATGGTTCTGCAGTCCATTGGCAGTGCTGCGGTGCTGTCGTCCATAGGTAGCGACATACGCGATTTCGTGCTGATAGGCAATCTTACGCTCCTTCCACAGTGCAAGGACGTGTATCCGGCCATGGAGAAATTATATCATGTGCGCTACCACATTCCCAAATATTCCGAGTTCTGTACCGCCATCGGCGCAGCTTTGGGCTATGAGAGAAACGCATGAAAAGCTTGAAATAACAGTTAAAGAAGAAAAAGAGTAGGAAAAGTTTGCACGTCTCATAAAAAAAACATACCTTTGCACCCGCAATTAAGAAATATCGCGGAGTGGAGCAGTTGGTAGCTCGCCAGGCTCATAACCTGGAGGTCGCATGTTCGAGTCCTGCCTCCGCAACGAGTGCGCTGAAAATGCCGATTTACATTGGCATTTTCAGC
>CAVHDN010000081.1:0-8254 GCA_963634315.1 Flexilinea sp.
ACTTGGCTTTCCCTTCGGCCGCCGACTTTCAGTTCGGAGAAGCGCTCCTACTACCGCCCCGCGCTCTGCACCTGCGCCATCACCCGCATGAAGTTGCCTCCCCAAATGCGTTGTATGTCGGCTTCGCTATAGCGTTTGGCCAAAAGCATGCGTGTGAAGTTCACCATTTCCGACGCATCGTTGAGTCCGCGCACTCCGCCGTCACCGTCGAAGTCGGAACCAATGCCCACATGGTCGATGCCCATAATGCGGATGGCGTGCTCCAAATGAGCCAATGCGTCGAGCACGGTGGCCTCGCCGCCACTGCGCAGAAAGCCGTGATAGAGTGTTGTCTGCGCCACACCGCCAGCCTTGGCGAGGGCGCGCATCTGGTCGTCGGTAAGATTGCGCGGATGGTCGCACAGAGAACGTGCGCTACTGTGGCTGCACACGATGGGTTGTGTACTTATTTCCAGCGCGTCATAAAAACTCTTCTCCGAGGCATGGCTCAAGTCAACCATCAAGCCCAGGCGGTTCATCTCGCCTATCACCTGTGCCCCGAAGCGGCTCACGCCATTATGCGTATTGCACCCCCGCGCACTGTCGCAGACGTCATTGTCGCCATTGTGACAGAGCGTGATATACACCACGCCACGCTGTGCAAAATGCTTCACGCCCGCCAACTTGCCGTTGAGCGCAAGCCCATTCTCTATGCCGAGCATGATGGATTTGCGTCCATGCCGCTTGTCCTCATAGAGGTCGGCAGGCGTTCGAGCAATGCTCACACTGCCTTTGTGCTCCCGCACCATAGTCTCAATCTTGTCGAAG
This sequence comes from Flexilinea sp., assembly GCA_963634315.1. Classification (GTDB taxonomy): domain Bacteria; phylum Bacteroidota; class Bacteroidia; order Bacteroidales; family Bacteroidaceae; genus Prevotella. The sequence continues at coordinate 808 of CAVHDN010000081.1, forward strand.
ATGAGGTCAGCATATTCCGTTGGCCCGGCCACAGGGAAATCCACCTTCGACGAGAACGTCTCGCCGAGCTTTGGCTGCGGCAGATAGGCCACCATTATCGTAGCGTCGAGCCGCCCCTCCGCCATCTTGTGCAAGTCCACCTTTATGCGCTCGTCGCGCCGTCCTATGTTTACGCCTTGAGGGAAAAACATGGGTGTGTCGCAGTGAGTGTCGAGCACGAGCATGCGGTCGTGCAGAGCGTTGGCTTTGCGGAAGTGAGCGGCCTGTTTCACAAGCCACTGCATCAGCGGCAGTCCCTCATGCAGACACTCCGGATGCCACTGCACTCCCATGGCCGACTTGAACTCTCGGCTCTCCATGGCCTCCACTATGCCGTCGGCAGCTGTGGCCGTTACCTTGAAGCGCGGACCCGTCTCGGCCACTGCCTGATGGTGAAACGAATTGACGGCCATGGTCTCGCAGCCGTATAGGGTGTGCAATATGGTGTCAGGCTCTATTCTGACCGTATGGGTAGGCTCGCACCGTGGCGCATCTTGGCTGTGTTTCACCTGCGCCTTAGACTCAATGTCCTGCTCCACTCGTCCGCCCAGAGCCATAGCCAATGTCTGCATGCCACGGCAAATGCCCAGCATGGGCAACTGCCTATTGTAGGCCAGTCGGGTGAGCAACAGTTCGGGCAGGTCGCGCTCACTGTTTATCGAGTGAAGCTTTGGCGACGGTTCCTCGCCGCAATAGAGAGGATTGAAGTCGCCTCCACCGCTAAGCAGCAAACCATCCAGTCGTGCGATAGTGTTGATTATTACGCCCTCATCGGTCAGTGGCGGAATGATTACAGGCACACCTCCCGCCACTGCGATGGCCTTGTAATAGGTCTCGGCGAGCGTGCAGTCGGTCCCCACATAATTGCCGCTGATGCCTATGACGGGCTTTTCCTCGGCCTCGGGAAACGATGAGTAGAGGGCTTCCAGGCGCCCTTGCCAGTCGAACCGCTCCATATGCATAAAGATTGTTAGGCCTCCCTTTCGGTCTGTACGGTAATCTCGCGCTTTATGCTCTGTTCGAGAGAGATGAGCGTCTCTGTGGCCACCACACCGGGAATGTCCTGCAACTGACCGTTAAGCAGATGCATGAGTTGCTCGTTGTCGCGGGCGTAGAGCTTCACAAGCATGGTGTAAGGCCCGGTGGTGAAGTGACACTCCACTATTTCGGGAATGTGCTGCAGACGTTCCACCACATCCTTGTACATGCTGCCGCGCTCAAGAGTTATGCCAACATAAGTACACGTAGAATAGCCGAGGCTCTTCGGATTAACGTCAAATCCGCTGCCCATTATCACTCCGCCCTCTATCAAGTGCTGCACCCTTTGGTGTATGGCCGCACGCGACACGCCGCACTCCGCAGCCACATCCTTAAAGGGTATGCGGGCGTTTTTCGACAGGATACTAAGTATCTTCTTGTCGAGATTGTCAATCTTTTCCATTTTTTATGTTGCTTTTCTTTGTTTCGTCGTTAGTCTTCGTGTGGCAATTCGCACTGCAACGCCACTACAAGAAATATGCGTTTTACAGAGCAAAAGTAGTTATTTTCGGCGTAATAGGCAACAAAGTGCCACGTGTTTTTCGTAAATACAAGGCAAAATGAATAGTTCTAGTGTCACAATAATCATCCCACAGTATGACTTCTCCATAGGCGCAAGAACAAAGAACCACACGTTTGCGTAGTGCAGACGTGCGGCCTGTGAAGCGTAGATATGCTGTTTACGATGCCTATATATGCTGTTTAGGGAGCGTAAACAGCATATCTACGAAAACTATTTCTTCTTCTCGCTGTAGCGGAACGGCACAGCGGGCAGTCCTGCCTTGTTCGTGAGGTTAGGCTGCGCCACCTCGTCCCAACCGAAGCATAGTGTGAGCGGTGAGCCAACGGCCGAGCGGTCTATGAGCACCCTGCCTGCGTCTATCTTGGCCCTGACCTTTACATATTTGCCTTTGGCCACCGCCACAAACCAGTCTGGGGCTTTGCCGTCACTCGTAAGTAGGCCGCCCTCAGCATTGTCAAACTCCACAACGACTTTGTCGCCATCCACCTTCACGCTCTTCATCTTAGGTCCCTCGCAGACCACGTCCTTGCGTCCGTAGGTCTTGTTGAGCGCAAGGCGTGCGAGACGTTCGCCCACAATCCACTTGTAGGGCGGATGAATGTCGGACAAGTTCTCGGGTATGTCGGTAGTAACCACCATGCCCGTGTTGGGTATGAGGTCGAGGCAGCGCGTCTGCACATCCCAAAAGCGAGGCAAGTCTTGCCATGTCTTGGCCACAATGTCCTTTTTGCGGGCAGAGTAGGTGAACGGAGAGAGCTGCACATAGTAGAACGGCAGGAGCGAGTCGCCCCACTCCTTGCGCCACGAGCTAACCATAGCAGCCATCTTGTCGGCATAGATGTCTGTCTCGCCCTTCACAAGGTTGGCCTCGCCCTGATACCACAGGAAACCGCGGATGGTCATAGGGGCCAAGGGCTTCACCATGCGCTTATAGCGGTTGCCCACGTGGCGTCGGTCGAGTTTCGACAGTCGTGGGAAGTCGCTCCACGCCTCTGCCGGCGTCCAGTCTTCAATGGGAGTGCCTCCCCAAGCCGTGGTCACCACGCCAACAGGCACCTTCAGACTGTCCTGCAACGCCTTGGCAAAGAAGTAGGCTGCGGCCGAGAACGGCTTTAGCGACTCGCGTCCGAGCGTCTGCCAACCGGCGGTGGGCAGGGTGTCCTGTTTAAGGTCTTTGCGCACATACATTATGCGTATCTGCGGGTTGTTAGCCGCCTCATACTCATGGAGCAGACGGTCGGGGTCGCCTTTCTTGGGTTTGCAATACTGCGGATGGTTGTTCATGGAATACTCCATGTTCGACTGTCCGCTGGCCACCCACACCTCGCCCACGAGCACATTGCTCAGGCTGATGGTGTTGGAGCGTCCCTTCACCACAAACTTCACCGGATGCGACGACTGCTTCACGGGGGGCAAAGCCACGCTCCAACTACCGTCGGCGGCTGCCGTAGACTTGGCCGAGCGTCCGGCCACACTCACCTTCACACTCTCGCCGCCATCGGCTGTGCCCCAAATGTGGAGCGTCTTGCCCTGCTGGAGCACCATGTTGTCGCTGAACACGTTGGCCAACTTTACTTTTCCGTCGGCTGAATGTGCTGCAAACAAGCCTAAAAGGGCTGTAATGATAATTTTTCTCTTCATTGTTGTATATTAGGGTCTCCTATTTATAGTTCTTTTGTTCTCCGGAACTTGAGTTCATTATAACAATCTTGCCGCCATTGGGGTCGAAGTCAATGATGGCCTTGCCCTCAGCCATGCGCACGGCGAGCGTGCGGCCGTCTTGTGTGGCGGTAGTAGGAGCGCTTCGCCGAAGTGCGACCGGAACCACAAGCGTGAGCGGATGGTTGAATATAGCCTTGTCGAGCCGCATCGTAGGGCGCACGATGGTCCCCGCCTTGCTCCACCGCACCTTCAGAGTTACGGCATCGCGCTCTGCAGCGTAGGCGGCCACATCGTGGAAGGTAGCCACCCAAAGACTGTCGCGCAGTGTGCATACGTAGTCGAGATGGCTCCACAGGGTGTGCTCGTCGCCGAAAGCATCGTAGCCACGGGTTATGCCGTGGGTCATGCCCACGCCCCAGGTGCCCTTGGCCAACAGAGTGTCAACCCACGAGCGCAACCACGCAGTGTCGCGTTTAGAACCGATGCTCACCTGTGAGGTGCGTGTGCCCACGCGGTCGCGGCTGCAAAAGGCCACGGCTTCGGGAGTCTTGCGATTGCCCGGGTAGAAGTAGGTGCGGGGAAACACGCCTACCTTTATATATATGGTGGTGTCGTTGTGCTGCACCTCGTAGCGCAGAGCCTCGTCCGACAACTTGCTCACGTTCTTATGAGCCCAGCCGTGGCTCGTTATCTCCTGTCCGTCGGCGGCCATCTCCTTCAGTTGTCCCCACGTCATGCAGGGTGTTCCCTTCATGTCGCGCCCCACCTTGCTGCCTATGATGCAGAAGGAGGCGTGCAGACCGCGCTTCTTCAACTCGGGGAAGACCTTGGTGTAGTGCTCCGCCAGGCCGTCGTCAAACGTGTAGCTCACAGCTGCCTTGCGGTCGCCGAAGTATTTGGCCACATGAATGTCGCTCTGTGCTGCAGCCTTGACCGTCAGCAGGGTGAAGAGCGCGAGTGTTAGTAGTTTGTTCATCTGTCGTTGTGTTAGGTTTATGCAAAAGTAGTCGGAACGCCACTGCCTGCCATAGTAATATTGTACAGATAATTGTCGTTTCGTACGCAAATGTACGATAAAACAAAGGTCGACACAGCATTGTTACACTCGAAAATGGTGCAAGAACGACAGAAATGCATTATCTTTGCATACGGCTAGCGCCCTTCTTCGGCCTTGCACAGCCAAGGTCATAGCTTACTAAGAACCAAGAAACAAAACATACAGACAAAAATGAAAACGAACTATGAGATACGCTATGCGGCACATCCCGACGATGCGCGAGGCTACGACACCGCGCGTCTGCGCCGCGACTTCCTCGTGGAAACGCTCTTTGCGCCCAATGAGGTGAACATGGTATATTCGCTCTACGACCGGATGATAGTGGGCGGCGCTATGCCCACCGACGAGAAGCTCACGCTTGAGGCCATCGACCCGCTTAAGGCCACGTTCTTCACTGAGCGGCGCGAGGTGGGTGTGTTCAATGTGGGTGAGGGTGAAGGCGCCGTCACAGTAGGCGATGAGACGTTCACGCTCGGCTACAAGGAGGCATTATATATAGGATGCGGTTGCCGTGATGTGGTGTTCGCAAGCACCGACCCTACCCGACCGGCCAAGTTCTACTTCAACAGTGTCACTGCCCACAAGGAATATCCTTGTCGCAAGGTAACTAAAAAGGATGCGGTGGTGGCCCACATGGGCAGTCTGGAGATGAGCAACGAGAGGGACATCAACAAGATGCTCGTGTCGCAGGTACTGCCTACCTGCCAGTTGCAGATGGGCATGACGGAGTTGGCCACGGGAAGTGTGTGGAACACCATGCCCGCCCACGTGCACAGTCGCCGCATGGAGGCTTACTTCTACTTTGAGGTGCCCGACGGACAGGCCGTCTGTCACCTCATGGGTCAGCCTCAAGAGACACGCCACATCTGGATGAAGGGCGACCAAGCGGTGCTCTCACCTGAGTGGAGCATACACAGTGCGGCGGCCACCCACAACTACACGTTCATCTGGGGCATGGGAGGCGAGAACATCGACTACGGCGACCAGGACTTCTATGAGATAACCGACTTGAAATAAAAACTCAACCCAAAACAAAAAAAACAATGGATACATTTTCTAAGAATTTCTCCCTCGAAGGGAAAGTGGCTCTCGTAACGGGAGCCGCCTACGGCATTGGCTTCGCCATAGCTGAGGCTTACGCCAAGGCAGGCGCGAAGATAGCCTTCAACTGCCGCTCGCAGCAGCACATGGACAAGGCTCTTGCCGACTACAAGGCCAAGGGCATTGAGGCCAAGGGCTACATCTGCGACGTGACCAAGGAAGACGACGTAAAGAAGATGGTGGAGGACATCGAGAAGAGCCTCGGAGTGATTGACATCCTCGTGAACAATGCGGGCATAATCAAGCGCATACCCATGACGGACATGTCGGTTGACGAGTTCCGTCAGGTGATAGACATCGACCTCAACGCTCCGTTCATCGTGTCGAAGGCCGTCATTCCTGGCATGATAAAGAAGGGACACGGCAAGATCATCAACATCTGCTCCATGATGAGCGAACTGGGCCGCGAGACTGTGTCGGCCTACGCTGCCGCCAAGGGTGGCTTGAAGATGCTCACACGTAACATCTGCTCGGAATTTGGCGAGCACAACATTCAGTGCAACGGCATAGGCCCAGGCTACATTGCCACGCCGCAGACTGCGCCTCTGCGTGAAAAGCAGGCCGACGGCAGCCGTCACCCGTTCGACAGCTTCATCATCTCGAAGACTCCTGCTGCACGCTGGGGTACTCCCGAAGACTTGATGGGACCGGCGGTGTTCCTCGCTTCCGACGCTTCCGACTTCGTAAACGGACACATTCTCTACGTTGACGGCGGCATATTGGCTTACATAGGCAAGCAGCCTTAAATTGCAACAAACATATAGAGAACGAACCGGACTGGCGGCAATGACCGTCGGTCCGGTTCTTTTGTTTGCAAAATCACACGAAATGTCGTACTTTTGCATCCAAAACGAAACACAGGTATGGAATCGATAGACAAACTGATAGGCGGCATAAGTTCCCTGTTGTGGGGCTGGCCTATGATTATTCTGCTCCTCGGCACCCACATCTTCCTCACCATAAGGCTGCACTTCCCACAACGCAAGATATTCACAGCCATAAAACTCTCGGTGCAACGCGACCCCGGAGCCACGGGCGACGTGTCGCAATTTGGCTCTCTGGCCACCGCACTTGCCGCCACCATAGGCACGGGCAACATCATAGGCGTGGCCACTGCCGTAGCTCTTGGCGGACCGGGAGCGGTGCTGTGGTGCTGGCTCACGGGAGTGTTCGGCATAGCCACGAAGTATGCTGAGGGTCTGTTGGCTATAAAGTATAGGGTGAAGAGTGCCGACGGACGCATGCTTGGCGGGCCCATGTACGCCCTTGAGCGCGGTCTGGGCTGCAAGTGGCTTGGCGTGCTCTTCGCCGTCTTCACGTCGATAGCGGCTTTTGGCATAGGAAGCACTGTGCAGGCCAACGCCATCTCCACCCTCGCCGCCGACGGCTATGGCGTTTCGCCTTGGGTATCGGGTGTGGTGGTCACGTCGCTTGCGGCTGCCGTAGTGGTGGGAGGCGTAAAGAGCATCTCCAAGGTGTGTGGCATGCTCGTGCCGTTCATGGCTTTGTTCTATGTGGTGGGGTGCCTCATCATCCTGTTCGTCAACGGTCACTATGTGTGGGCGGCGGTGTGCCTCATCTGCGAGTCGGCCTTCCGTCCCGAGGCTGCAGGCGGCGGGTTCGTGGGGGCGAGCGTCATGATGGCCGCACGCTACGGCATAGCGCGCGGACTGTTCTCCAACGAGTCGGGACTAGGCTCGGCGCCCATAGTAGCGGCGGCGGCGCAGACGCGCAACCCTGTGCGTCAGGCTCTTGTGTCATCCACCGGCACGTTTTGGGACACTGTGGTGATATGTGCCCTTACGGGACTTGTGGTGGTGAGCAGCATTCTGGCCTATCCTGACATTGACTTCAGCAATGGTGCCACTCTCACGCGCGATGCTTTCAGCAAGATTCCCGTGGTGGGAATGCCCATGCTCACCATCGGACTGTTCACGTTTGCTTTCAGCACGACCATCGGCTGGTGCTACTATGGTGAGAGGGCGGTGGAGTATCTGAAGGGGAAGAGGTGGATGCAGGCCTACCGC
>CAVHDN010000082.1:0-8240 GCA_963634315.1 Flexilinea sp.
CTATAGAAGACGCCATCCGCATACGCACCGGCGAGCGAGGCGACATTGCACTTTACAACGCTGAACAGGAGAAATGAAGCCTATGCACAGTAAGGAAAAAAGAAAAGGTAAAGTAGAGGGATAATAACAACACACACAAGCAACATTAAACACAAAAGATTATGGAAGATTTATCAATAGGACTGAACACCGTCTGGATGCTTTTGGCCGCCATGCTGGTGTTCTTCATGCAACCGGGATTTGCGTTTTGCGAGGCAGGATTTACCCGTAGCAAGAACACAGCCAACATATTGTTCAAGAACTTCGTCGATTTCATGTTCGGCTCGTTGCTGTTCTGGTTTGTGGGCTTCGGCTTCATGTTCGGCAGCAACGGCGAGGGCTTCATAGGTATGCCCAACTTCGGCGACCTGTCGTTCTACACCAACGCCGCAGGCCTGCCCACAGAGGGTTTCCTCATGTTTGAGACTGTGTTCTGCGCCACATCGGCCACCATCGTTTCAGGAGCCATGGCAGAGCGCACCAAGTTCAGCATGTATGTGGTTTACTCCATATTCATCTCACTGTTCATCTATCCAATAGAAGGCCACTGGACATGGGGCGGCGGTTGGCTGATGAACGGTGCAGCCGACTCCTTCATGATGCAGACGTTCGGCACAACATTCCACGACTTCGCCGGTTCGGCAGTGGTTCACTCCGTAGGTGGTGTGTTGTCGTTGGTGGGTGCCATAGCCCTTGGCCCGCGCCTTGGCAAGTATAGCAAGAACGGCAAGAGCCACGCCATTCCCGGTCACAGCCTCACTCTGGCTGCCCTCGGAGTGTTCATCCTCTGGTTCGGCTGGTTCGGATTCAACCCCGGCTCACAGCTTGCCGCTGCCACAGAGGCCGACCGTGTGGCCATTTCGCACGTGTTCCTCACAACCAACCTTGCCGCTGTAGCCGGTGGCGTGGCCACAATGACTGTGACATGGTTCAAGTATGGCAAACCCTCATTCTCGCTCACGCTCAACGGCATACTCGCTGGACTTGTAGGCATAACCGCCGGTTGCGACCTTGTGTCACCCCTTGGAGCCGTAATCATAGGTCTTGTGTGCGGTACAGTGTTGGTTTACTCCATCGAGTTCATCGATACCAAGTTGCACATTGACGACCCTGTAGGTGCAAGCACCGTTCACGGTGTGTGCGGAATACTCGGAACACTCATGACAGGCTTGTTTGCTGTTGACGGTGGTTTGTTCTACGGTTGCGGCTGGAACTTCTTCGGAGCACAGTGTCTGGGCATTGTCTGCATAGACCTCTGGGCTGCAGCAACAGGACTCCTGCTGTTCTACGGAATAAAGAAGGCTGTAGGTCTGCGAGTTGACAAGCGCATTGAAGAGGAAGGTCTCGACATCTACGAGCATGGCGAGTCGGCCTACAACTAACATAGGATATGATTTGAAATTTTAATGATAGGACCTGGAGACCGAAGAGTGCGGTTGCCGAAGCCACAGGCAGAGACACCGCATCCCTCGGCCTCCTCATGCCACAGCACGAAGACCGAAAATAAAGAACGGCTTCTTCACGAGAGCTAAAGATGCCCTTTAGACATCGTAAAGATGCCTTTTACGGGTCGAGAACAGCACCTCTACGAGAGCCAAAGGTAATCTTTGCCCGCAAACACCCAGTCACATAGGTACTCCGAAAGAGACACGGCGACGGGACAACGACTTCAAACAATAGACCAAACCAAAAGAAAAAAGAAATATGTGTGGAATAGTATCTATTTTCAACATTAAGGAACAAACATCCGAACTGCGGCAGAAGGCACTGGTCATGAGCCGCAAGATACGTCACAGAGGACCGGACTGGAGCGGCATATACTGCGGAGGCTCTGCCATACTCGCCCACGAGCGACTCTCAATCGTTGACCCCGAGTCGGGCCGCCAACCATTGTTCAGCCCCGACCACAAGCAGGTGCTGGCCGTGAACGGCGAGATCTACAACCATAGAGACATACGCCAACGCTACGCCGGACGCTATGAGTTTCAGACAGGAAGCGACTGTGAGGTGATACTCGCTCTCTATCGTGACAAGGGCACTGCTTTCCTTGAAGACCTCAGCGGCATTTTCGCTTTCGCCCTCTACGACTCCGAGAGCGACGAGTTTCTCATTGCTCGCGACCCCATTGGCGTCATTCCACTCTACATCGGACACGACAAAGAAGGTCACCTGTATGTGGCCAGCGAACTGAAAGCCCTTGAGGGACAGTGCGACAGCTACGAGGAGTTTCTGCCAGGCCACTACTACTCAAGTCGTGAGGGAGGCATGAAACGCTACTACACCCGCGACTGGATGGACTACGACAATGTGAAGGACAACGGTGCGAGCGTGGCCGCCATCCACGACGGACTGGAGGATGCGGTGAAGCGCCAACTGATGAGCGATGTGCCCTATGGCGTGCTGCTGTCGGGCGGACTCGACTCATCGGTTATAAGTGCCATAGCTCAGAAGTATGCGCAGAACCGCATTGAGAACGACGGAGCCACGGAGGCGTGGTGGCCAAGGCTTCACTCCTTTGCCGTGGGACTGAAGGGCGCGCCCGATTTGGCCAAGGCACGTATGGTGGCCGACCACATTGGCACCGTTCACCATGAGATAAACTACACTATAGAAGAGGGACTTGACGCCATTCGCGATGTTATATACTTCATCGAGACCTACGACGTGACCACCGTGCGGGCCTCGACTCCAATGTATCTGTTGGCACGCGTCATAAAGTCGATGGGCATAAAGATGGTGCTCTCCGGTGAGGGGGCCGACGAAATATTCGGTGGTTACCTCTACTTCCACAAAGCTCCCGACGCACGTGCTTTCCATGAGGAGACCGTGCGCAAGTTGTCGAAACTGCATCTCTACGACTGTCTGCGCGCCAACAAGAGTCTGTCGGCGTGGGGCGTGGAGGGCCGTGTACCGTTTCTAGACAAGGAGTTTCTTGATGTGGCCATGCGTACCAACCCCGAGGCTAAGATGTGTCCGGGCAAGACGGTGGAGAAGCGCATAGTGCGCGAGGCGTTTGCCGACATGTTGCCCGAAGAGGTGGCATGGCGACAGAAGGAGCAGTTCAGCGATGGTGTGGGCTATTCGTGGATTGACACGCTGAAGCAGATTACCTCCGAGCGTGTGAGCGACGAACAGATGGCGCACGCTGCGGAGCGTTTCCCCATAAACCCACCGCGCAACAAGGAGGAGTACTACTATCGCTCTATATTCGCCGAACACTTCCCCAGCGACTCGGCCGCACGCACTGTGCCCAGTGTGCCCAGTGTGGCATGCAGCACCGCTGAGGCTCTGGCGTGGGACGCTTCGTTCAAGAACCTCAACGACCCCAGCGGGCGTGCCGTGGCTGGTGTGCACGAGCAGGCCTACGAGGGAAAGTGAATGGTGTAGAACTATGAGTGCAAGAATTCAATAGAACCATTCATAAAAGCAATGTTCTTTTTATACATTATACAAGTCAAACTATAAAGCAACAAAAAGATGAAAAAGAGATGGGTCATTATGATGACCGTGATGGTAGTGATAGCCATTGCCGGTTTGTTTGCGGGTGAACCTTCGTTCAACTGCGACTTCTCGAAGATTAACGCAGCCGATGTGGCGTGGCTCATCACCGCCACAATCTTCGTGCTGATGATGACACCCGGTTTGTCGTTCTTCTACGGCGGCATGGTGGGTGCCAAGAACGTCATTTCTACCATGCTGCAGAGCTTCATCGCCATGGGCCTGATAAGTGTGCTGTGGGTGGCCTTCGGCTTCAGCCTTGCCTTTGGCGACGACATTGGCGGTGTGATAGGCAATCCGCTAACGTTCCTCATGTTCAACAATGTGGGCGGCGAGGTCTATACCACACCAACGGGTAGCATACTCGGCGGCGCCACCATTCCATTGGCTCTCTACGCACTGTTTCAGATGAAGTTTGCCATCATCACCCCGTCACTCATCACCGGTTCGTTTGCTGAGCGCGTGAGGTTCTCTGCCTACATGTTCTTCATGATTTTCTTCTTCGTGTTCATCTACTGTCCTCTGGCTCACATGACGTGGCACCCCGACGGACTGTTCATGAAGTGGGGCGTTATAGACTTCGCAGGCGGTATCGTGGTTCACGCCTCTTCGGGTGTGGCTGCCTTGGCCGGAGCCATCTTCCTTGGTCGCCGCAAGTCATCGACACGTCAGTCGGAACCGGCCAACATCCCGTTTGTGCTCCTCGGCGCAGCCATGCTCTGGCTCGGATGGTTCGGTTTCAACGCCGGTTCGTCGCTCCATGCCGACGGCATGGCCGTGAAGGCATTCCTCAACACAAACACCGCTTCGGCCACTGCCATGATGACGTGGATATTCTTCGACTGCCTACGCGGTCGCAAACCGTCGGCCATGGGTGCGGCAGTGGGTTGCGTGGTAGGTCTCGTGGCCATAACGCCATCGGCAGGCTACGTCACCGTAGGACAGAGCATCTTCATCTCGTTCGTGATAACCATCATCTGCAACGTGGCTGTGTATTGGCGCAGTCACTCACGCATTGACGATGCACTCGACGTGTTCCCCACCCACGGCACTGGCGGTATCTTTGGTACTGTGCTCACGGGTATCTTCATTCAAGAAGGACTCATAGCTGGCACATGGGAGGGCTTCGTCATCTTCCTCTACCACTTGTTGGCTGTGGTGATAGTAATAGTATATACATTTGCCATGAGCTACTTTGGTTACTGGCTCATAGACAAGATGATACCCATGCGTGTCTCTACCGAGAGCGAGCGCATTGGTCTCGACCTTAGTCAGCACGACGAGCACTACGGCTTTGCCCATGTTGGTGAGCGCGAGATAGCTGAATATGAGCAAGCCAAGGAGGATGACTAAACATATAAGGTGAAGAGAAACATTCAGGATAACTACGATAAGTAATCCGCCCATCCGCAAGGTAAAGACCATGTGGATGGGCGGATTCTTTAGTATGTGTGCGAATGGTGCGCAGCGGTCAGCGCAGTAGCAGTGCCTCGGCGAAATGGTACATGATGATGCCGGCAGTAACCGACACGTTCATGGAGTGCTTGGTGCCAAACTGCGGTATCTCCAGACAGCCGTCGCACAGGTCAACCACTTCTTGGTGTACCCCTTTCACCTCGTTGCCCAGTACTACGGCATAGCGGCAACCCTTTTGCGGAACAAACTCATGCAGCTTGGTGCTGTGCTCCACCTGTTCCACGGCCAGCACCTCATAGCCTTGGCTCCGCAAGTGTTCCACGGCCTCGGCTGCAGTGTCGTAGTGAGTCCAACTCACACTGTCCTCCGCTCCAAGAGCAGTCTTGTGTATCTCCGCATGCGGTGGTACGGCACTTATGCCACACAGACACACCTCCTCCACACGGAAGGCATCGGCCGTGCGGAACACACTGCCCACGTTGTACATCGAGCGCACATCGTCGAGCACAACCACGAGCGGCAGTTTCTGCGCTTCCTTGAACTCCTCCACCGTGAGGCGTTGCATCTCTATAGTCCTTAACTTTCTCATAGTGGGTGCAAAGTTAGACAAAAACGCGGGGCAACTAAAATGTTCTGTTACTCTTTTGGAAATCAAACCACAGTTTTATGCGCAGTCCCTCATCGCCTTTGTTTATGCGTATGTGACTTGGCTGCGCCTGCGGGCCAAGCTGTTCTATGGGCTTGTAGGAGCGTATGCCCGGTATCTCCAGCAGGAACGATATGTCTCCTTCGGGGAAATCTTGCATGGTGTTCTCCCCATTGTTGCGCACTGCAGGCTCTTCGGGTGTGAAGACGCGCAGATAAAGACCGTCGGTCTCGCTATAGACGGTGAACGGAGCAGTGTCCGACTGCATCTCTGCCCAGTACATGTTGGCGTGGTAGCCCTTGAACTCCGGATAGATGAGTGGCAGACGACTGTCGCCCGTCACGGTGTTGTTGTAGGCTTTCTGCCACATACCGAATACCATGCCCTGTTGACGGTTGCGCCACACCCTATAAGGACCGCGCCCGAGCCAGTCCATGCCCTTGGCGCATTCTTCGGGATAGGAGAACGAGAAACCGAGGTTGCTCACGTTCTTGTCGAAGAACTCACCCTCGAAGCCGCCACCGTCGCGGCGGTTGAGCAGTACTGCGTCCATGCCGAGCAGTCCGTCGGCAGTCATGCGCCACACTATCGAATCGACCGCACCGGTATATTTGGCCACAAGCAGAGCGTCGGTGCCGTCTTGGCGCACCGCCACCGACTTGAGCTTGCTCTTCATGCCCACAGGCAGAGGGCCATTGTTGAAGGGCACACTCTTGCCATGGCTCGTCACCGAGGTGAGCATGGCTGTGGCGGAGTCGAACGTGGCGGTGACTCCACACGGAGCACTGAGCGTGGTGCCGTTGGCCTCAGCCTTTTGTGTGGCAGAAGCAGAGGCGGGTTCGGAACGATGAGCAGCAAAATACTCGTCAGCATACTTCATGGGCCAAGTCCACACGTTGATGGTGTCGCCGTGACCATCCAAGGCCACCATCTGCAACACATCGCCGTCTTTTGCCTTGTCCGTCAGGGCTATGGTGGCTACTGCGCTCTCGCCCGGCAAGACATTAGCCACATCCACACGACCATTGGTCAACATGGTCTTCGTCTCTTTCGAACCGTGCATGGGCGGCAAACACTCCAACACCGAGTATTGCAGGTTCACCTCGCCAAGAGTAGAGAAAAGCATGTTGTTGGTTATAGTAATGCGACCATTCCAGTCGGGGCGCACGGTCAATGGTGCTATCTGTATGGGCGACCATACATCACGGATGGCATACCAACTGCCCTCCTTTTCGCGATGAGGCCCAACGATGCCGTCGGGCGCATTACCGCCGTCAGTATCTATCGCACCGCCATGGTCGGTGCGCATGACACCCTCGTCGGCAAAGGCCCAGATGAAGCCTCCGGCAAAGAGCGGATTGCGCGACCATGATGTCCAGTAGTCGTAGAGCGATGCACCGCCACCCTTATCATACTGGCTATGCAGAAATTCAGTCGGCATGAACACATTGTAGCCGTTGGCCAAACGCGCCACACCCGTTTGGTAGGCGGGATAGTGGTGGGCATCAACTCCATCATACAAAGCCCAAGGGTGCACCACATGTCGCTGTTGTGGGTCGTAGCGACTGAAGAGAGAGTCGAGTGCGAGATTGAAACCGCCCTCGTTGCCGTTGCCCCAAGCAAACACGCAGGGATGGTTAGCGTCGCGCAGAAGCATCTCCTTGAGTATGCGTGAACCAGTGGCGGTGCTATAGTGGTTTTGCCAACCAGGCAGTTCGTCGAAATAGAGCACGCCGAGCGAGTCGCACAGTTGTAGCAGATGCTCGTCGGGCGGATAGTGCGAGCGAATGGCGTTGGCGTTCATTCCCTTTATGAGTTTCACGTCGGCAAGGTCGAGCGTGCGGCTTGTGGTGCGTCCCGTCTCCGGTTGGAAGCAGTGACGGTTGACACCCTTAATCATCAGCTTGGTACCGTTGAGGTAAAAACCATCGCGGCGCCGGAACTCAATGGTGCGGAAGCCTGTCTTCTGTGTCACCTCATGCGCCACACTGCCGTCCGGGGCAATAAGCCTAAGCGTCACGGCGTAGAGGTTGGGGTGTTCTGTGTTCCAAAGGCGCATGCCTTGCCATGTGGTGCTCACCGTCTGCTCTGCGGCGGAAGACAGCGCGGATATTTGTGTGCCAAGTCCCGCCACGGTGGTTTGCAACTTGTATCCATTGCTTAGTCCGCTGGCAAGCAGTCTCACCGAAAGCCGTCCGTCGGCTCTCGCGTCTATTATGGCGTGGCTGATGTGTGTCGGCGGTAGGGCTCGCAGATACACAGGACGGTATATGCCACCAAAGAGCCACCAATCGGCGCGCCGCTCGGCAGCGTTCACCGACTTGTCGCTTGACTGTTTGGCCACGCTGACCTCCACTTTGTTCTTCTTGCCATATTGCAAGAGGGAGGAGATGTCGTAGCTGAAACGAGTGAAACCGCCACGGTGGGTCTCTCCGGCCGACTGTCCGTTGACGGTGATAGTGGCATCGGTCATCACACCGTCGAACACCAGCTCCACCGTCTTGCCGCGCCATGTCGCCGGCACGTTGAATGAACGGCGGTAGAGGGCGGTCTCGTCGCTCACCTTACCGTCTTTTTTCTTGTAGTAGCGGCCGTAGGTATATTCGCCAAAGCCCTGCTGTTCCCAGCACGACGGCACTTT
>CAVHDN010000083.1:0-8207 GCA_963634315.1 Flexilinea sp.
TCTGGTTTCCTTTTAATTATGCTGCAGACGTGTTCTGATAAAATTCCACGCCTGTTTTTGTCAGTGTTCGGGTCGCAGTTCGGAGAACTGCTCCTACTACTATCGTCAGTGTTCGGGGCGCAGTTCGGAGAACTGCTCCTACTAGTTATCGTCAGTGTTCGGGGCGCAGTTCGGAGAACTGCTCCTACTACTATCGTCAGTGCTCGGGTCGCAGTTCGGAGAACTGCTCCTACTAGTTATCGTCAGTGCTCGGGTCGCAGTTCGGAGAACTGCTCCTACTAGCTTTGTTTATTGTTAGGTCCTGCAAAGTTAGCACAAATAAAGCGTAACGCAAAATATCAATGATAGTTGCTCACGGCAACAGCACAGTTGCCGATGCTAAAGAGCATATACACGACCGCTAAAGAGCATATATACAGATGCTGAACGGCATCGGTACAGAGTCAGTGCGTGGCCTTATACCATGCGGTGGATGTGTAGCAGCTAGTGACCCTCTCGTTGACGCTAGGCTCCGACGTGGTTATGCCGCTAAAGGCGTTGACCTTAATCTTCCTTAAAGTATAGCTGACGCTTATGGCACCGTTAGGCCACAGGGTAGTTGGGAAATATTCGGTGTGGCCCTTGTAGGGGACGGCGCGGGCCAACTGCTCGTTGAACTCTTCCAGCAGCGTGCTGTCCTTGCACAAGTGGGCCACATAGTCGCCGTAGTCGAAGAATATTACGGGCGTGTAACCGTCCATGCGCTGGATATCGCCAAGGTTAGCCACGCCCGACGTGTCGCGTGAGTTCACCCTGCGCATGATTGAAGCCAGCGAGTCAAGTTCGTCGCATTTGGCCACGCCAATGGTTCCGAAGGGAAACTCGTCCGTGGAGTAGTGCTCCACAAAGCGTTGGCACACTGCACTGTAGTCGGGCGTGCCGAGCAGGTAGCGGCCTATGGAGGCGTAGGGCATGCCGTCGGACATAACCTCCGTGGGACAGGCTATGACGTAGTCAGCCACTTGGCGCAGGTCGTAGGCCACCTCTATAGTTGACATGTAGCAGTCGTCGAAGAGTATGAAGTCCATCTTAGTGCCCGTCCGTTCTATGCCCTCCACCAAGGTGCTGATGTCGGTCTGGTATTCAACCGACGAGCCTCCGAAATAGCGCGTGGTGGGGTTGTTGGGGTCGTCGTTTTGCCAGTAGGGCACAAACGCATCGGCGGCGGCCCGAGCCCTCTTGGTGGTGGAGGTTTTGGCTGTGGGCAACCACCCCATGCCGTGGCAACCTATGACGAGGGAGTAGTTATTGGCCGGAGCCATCGACTTCATCTCGGAAAGTATGGTGGCTATGCCATCGGCGGTGGTGAGCTTGTGGTCGGACACTTGGCGATAGGAGGCCAATGCTGTGCTGTTGTTGCCGCAATAGTCGTTGATGTTGAACATCACTCCCTTTGTGCTGCTGGTGGAGATGAACACCACCACCTGCACGGAGGCGTCGCCGAGGGCATCGTAGGCGGTCTTCATGTCGCTCACATTCTGCCAGAAGCAACTGGAAAGGTCGTAGGTGTCGCCCGACCACGGCAGATACATGAGCAGGGTTTTGCGGTTGGTGGGCTCTGACGGGTCGTCGCTGCTGCACGACACGAAGAAAAGAAGGGCCAAGGCCAAGAGCAGCACATGGCGCAGGCTATGCTTGGGTCTATTATACATATTTCGGTTTGTTCTTAAATCGACTTCCAGTTTATTCCAAAATCAACGAGGGGAGGCTGCAGCCAATGCGGCTCCACCCACAATCAATGCTCCACACAACGGAACACTTCGCCAAAGCTCGCGGCGCGCACAAGTCGCTCGTGGGCATATTCCTCGGCGTGCTCCAACTGCCAGGTGACGTGAAACGGCACATGCACAGCCGCCGCGCCAATCTCAAGCGCCGGGGCCACGTCGCTCTTGAAAGAGTTGCCCGCCATGAGCAGGCTCGACGGACTTATCTTTAGCCGGCGGCAGAGCGACAGGAAGGCGTGGCGTGTCTTGTCGGACACTATCTCCACATGACTGAAGAAGCGCAGAAGACCGGAACGGCGCAACTTGTTCTCCTGGTCAAGGAGTTCGCCCTTGGTGAAGACTACCAGGGGATAGCGGCCCTCGTCAAGGAAGGCCTGCAATGTGGACTCTACCTCGGGCAGGGGTGTGGCGTTGATGGTGAGCAACTGCTTTCCCAAGGCGACTATCTCGCCTATCGCGGCTCCATCTACATGGCCGTGGCTCACTGCAACTGCGTTTTCCACGAGCGAGAGCGTAAACGCCTTGCAGCCGTAGCCCAACAGTGGCATGTTGGCGGTCTCGGTGCGGAACAGTGCGGCCGACACTTCCTCCGCAGTGCCATAGTCCTTGAGCAAGGCGCAATAGCGACGCTCCACCTCGACAAAGTGCGACTGGCAGTCCCACAGGGTGTCGTCGGCGTCGAAGGCTATGGCCTTTATGCCGCTGAACGGTGCTTGCGGGATGAGCGTGGGCTTGGTGTGGCTTGTTGTCATGGTCGGGCGTGTGGTGTGATGTCGGTGTATGGTTGGGCCAACGATGCATTGGCGGATGCAAAGGTAGCACATTTCTTGAGAATGTGGGCGATAGGATGCCACCTAACTTGACAAGCCTACAGTAAATGCAAGAATATTTGATAGTGTGTAAACAGCTCTTTTACATCACTTTAGAAAGTCGCCTAATTTCTATGAGAAATGCGCCTCTTTTCTACCAGAAATGCGCCTCTTTTCTCATAGAAAAGAGGCGCATTTCTTTTTGGTCCTATTTTAGGACGTTTTGAGGCATCGGCTATTTGTTGGCCGATTGTCCATTCTTTTTATCAATGGCTATAGCACGCAAGCTTCTACTTGCGCACCACTTTGCGCACCGAGTATTTGCCTTTCACAATGTGCAAGCCAGTGGCGTTAGGATTTACCTCACGTCCATCTACTGCATATTCGGCCGATGAGTTGTCGTCAGAAGCAGTCACACCGTCTATGTCTGTGGCCATCTCCTCGTCGGCTCCGGTGATGGGAATAGTAACAGCAGATGTGGCGTCAACCACGGGCAACTTGGTTACTGTGGTCAGGCATGCGCCGAAGTTGGTGAGCTTGGGACGATTGGCGGAACCCACACGCACCCACTCGTTGTTCTGCATCACATAGTAGCCTGCCCTGACGGTGAGCGACGACTTGAAGTTGCCGCGCAACTGATAGGACGTGACCTTGGCCGACGTGACGGCTTCACCACTCTCGTGGAACCAAGCCTCATCGCCAGTCATCCGATAGATGTAGGGCACTCCGGCCTCACCGCGCTCCACTGGCTCGAGCACGAGGTTCTTGTAGTCGGCGGTAATGCCAGCCAACTGGTAGAGTTGCACATTGGATGTTGGGGTCATGTCGTAGGGCAGACACACTGTGCTCCACTCGCCCTCTGCGGCCGTGCGGCGATAGACGGGCGTGTAGCGCAAACGGAAGTCGGTGGCAGCCCACCAGCCCTCGCGCTTGTCTCCTTCAGAATTCTTCACTCCAAACTCGCGCCAGGCATTGTCGGTGGCGTTTTGCTTTGAACCCACGAAGCCTATCGTGACCGTTTGGCCCTCGTCAACATAGACGTTGGGTGTGGCGAGCGTCTGCCACTTGCTCTCGTTATCAACGGAGGGCAGGTCGAGATAGTCGGCTGTGAGCAGCGGTGTGGCCACTGTGTCGCTCTGGGCGATGAGATAGCCGTGCTGGTCGGACAGGCAGAGCAGCTCTGTTGCGGCCTTGCACTCCAAGGCATAGAGACCGTGAGGCAGTTTGGCTATGTCTTGCTTCACTTCCATGGTCTTTGCGCTCCCCTCTGCAGCATCCACTCCGCTCCAAAAGGCTTTCCAGCATGACTTGCCCGCAAGTTGGTCTACCTTCTGTTCGCCTGCTGTGTAGGTGCCGCACTTCATGGTCCAGTTGAGCGTGCCCTCGTCGAAGGCTGGCGAATATACCTTGCCGTCAGCATATGTGTAGGTCTGGCTCTCACCTATAGCCTCGGCTAAAGAGTGAGCGGCGGTAAGGGTCTCGGCGGCTGTAGTAGCCGCAGACACTGCATCGATGGCTTGCTGCACCTGCTCGTAGCCGTCGGCCTTAATGGCCACTATCTGCCTACCTTCAGCCACGTTGGCTTCGATGGTGGCTGCTTGGTCATATGCCTCAAGCACATTGTCAACAACAGTCTTCAGGTTGCGGTAGGTGTCAGCATCGGTGCCTGTGGCGGCGGCGATGGCCGCACGTAGCTCAGCAGCGAGCGCGGCATTGGCTTTCACATAGTCAGCGGCCAACTCGGCTCGGCGAAGCAGCTGAACAATGCCATCGGCGTAGGCCTCCTCGGGTGTGGAGAACACACGGCAGAACATGATTTTGTCTATCTGCGCAGCTGCGCTAAGGTAGTAGCAGTTGAACATGACCTTGTCGAAGCGGCCGGTATTGACCTCATAATTGACTGAACCCCAGGCCGTGGTGGGCACAATGACAGCAGCCGTAGAGTCGCCCGTCTCACCTGTCTCCGACAGATTGAGGGAAATAAGAGCTGAAGAGCTACAGCGCGAGGAACCCATGAAGTAATAGTCGGCATCGGGAGCTACGCTCACCACGGTTTTCACTGCGCCGGCCTTGTCCTTGCCTGCGTGTGAACGTGCTTGGAGATAAGCGCCATCATCAATGCTGCCTACGGGCACGACCGTGAAGTCGGGCAAAGCGACAGGCTCGCCCAGTCCGTTGGTCCAGCCCTCAGTGCCGAGGTCGAAGTCGCCGTTGGCAAACACGTTGCCGCCGAGATAGCGCTGCTGGCCTTTGTAGGTTATGGCATCGCCCACCTCATGTTCGAGAGACACTGCGGCCACGCTACGGGTGTAGCGGTCTTTGTTCTTGCCGTCGAGCACATGCACGCGGTAGTAGGCACCGCCAACGGCACTGGTATCGGTGTAGGTGTAGTCGGTGGAGTCTTCCTGCTGGTCCACTTCAGCCACCTGCGTCCACGAGCCGCCGTCAACTTTGCGCTCTATGTATATGCCGTAGTTGTTTTCGCCGTTGAAGTCTTTCCAGCTGAGCGTGGCCGTGCCGTTAGTCTTGTCATACTCCACGGTCAACTGGTCGGGGTCTTTCATTGTGGCCTTGACCGGCGGCACAGCAACATAGCGGTCACTATAGCCCACTGCCGAGGCTTTGTTGGCGTAGTACTCGCCTGCCTGGGTCAAACGCCCGTGGTCGTTGTCATAAACCTTGCGGCAGTCTTGCACCCAATTGTATATGGCGTAGCGCTCGAGCCACGGTGTGTCTTCAAGTCCGTCTATTATGGGGTTGAGGTGCTGAGCGAGTATGGCCTCATTGGCATCGCCATAGCTCGTGTCGCTGCCCGGCCATCCCGTCCAGTTGGCTCCGTAGTTCATCTCGGTAATCCAGATGGGCCTATGGGTGCGGTTGTATATGCCTGTCAAAAAGCTTTTCCAACTGCTCCAGTCGTTGTATCTATAGGCGTGCACGGCAATGAAGTCGCAACGCCAGCCACGGGCATCAATGGAGTCGATGAACTCATAGAGCCAACTGTAGTTGCCCGACACGGCGGGCGAACCCAAACGACGGCCGGTGGCCATCATCTGCGGCCAGTTGGCCAGTACTTCCTGCACCGACTTCACCTGTTCCTTGGCATCATTAGTGTTGTCCGGTTCGTTGTTGCCGAGAATGTTGGCCGACGTACCGTTGTTGCCCACGTCGGTAATGCCCGGCCAACCCTCGTGGTGGTGTTGTGTGACATACTCACGGTCGGTCCAGACGTTTATGCCTGCGTCCCAGTTGTAGCACCACGTGGTGTTGAGCATGGTGTTGGCCGTGACGTCGTTACCGGCATAGCCTTTCTTGCTGGCGTCGTTCCACTGACTGACGCGCAAAGCCGACACTGCCTTGCGGAGCACACCGGGAAGGTCTATCCGTATGTCGCCCTTGTCGGCCACCCACAAACGGTTGTAGCCTGTGCCGTCGGCCTTTTGGGCAAACCAAGCCATGTAGCCGCGCTTGAGAGTGAAGCTGCATATCTTGTTGTTCAGGGCGTTACCGTCGAGCGACACACGCTGGCCCACAGCGAAGCGAGCCGACTCGCCCTGACAGCCATTGGCGGTATAGACGGTGAGCGGATAGATGGAGCTGTTGTGCGGCAGAATGATGGAGCCGTCACCGTATATCTTCACCATGCAATTGTTGCTCGAAGCCTTCACTCCATTTATCTGCAAGTTCTGGAAGTAGCGCGAAACGGCAGCGGGCCTCACCTTGGAGAGTATGACAACCGCATTGTCGGTGTTGGTGATGTTGACCACTGCGCCATCGGCAAAGGGCGTGGCCGACGTGACAACATAGTCAACATCGGCGCTAAGGGTGACTGTGCCCTGCACTTGCTCCACGGTTTCGGTGGTGTTGGTAGCGGTAGCTGGCAACGCCAGCAAGGAGCACATCAACCCGGCGATAGCTTTGCCGTGCATAAAAGAGTTCTTTTTCATTGTAAGTTAGTAAAACAGTCACACTATTATTCTGTCTTGGAGGAGACCGGCTCTATGCCTATCTGTCCGTTCCAATGCAGATACCAGTTGTTGGAGTTGCGGAGATTTACCTTTATCTCGCCTTCCATTGCAGCCTTGTTGGCCTCGCCACGGCGGGCATACACACGGTCGGCAAGGAAGTTGGGGTCGCCACGGCGCAGAGCCACACGCATCAGGTCGTAGAAACGTGTGCCTTCGAAGCAGTTCTCCAAAGCACCCTCGTCAACAATCATCTGCTCCACCTTATCTATTTGATACTGGCGTTGCTGTATGGAGTCGGCCTCGGAGAGATAGTAGCCAGTGGTCTTGTCTATCAGCGTGGAGTCGAACGGCATGAGATAGTCGGGGTTCGGCAAGCTCCAGCCGCAGCCAAGGTCGTGAATGCCCATGGTGTTCTCAACCGACAGACGGTCGGGGGTGCGTAGCACGTAGCGGGTGGTGGGGAAGTCGAACCTGTTGAGGAAAGCAGAGTCTTGTGCCGTGGGGTAGTACTTCATCACAGAGTCTGTTATCACCTTATTGTTTATGCCAGAAGCCAGCACGTAATAGGCGAAGTGGGGATAGCCGGCACGGTTCATGGCCTCCGCCAAACGGAGATAGACAGTAGTGCGGCGATAGACGGGGATGTTGCGGTTGGTGTACTTGTAGATATACTGGTAGGGCTTGCGCTCACCGTCAATAATCATGTTGTCGGATGCATTATATACATTGCACAGACGCAAGTCTCCATCGCGCATGTCACCTATACCTTTGGGCACTACCCCGTATTTCGGCACACCACCATTGTTGGATATGATGTAAGTGCAAGTCTGGGCGGCAGAAATGTCCTGCATGGCCTGTGAAGGCGTCAAACTATAATCGGCATTGTTGTCGGAAGTGCTGTTGAAGATATTGCGCAGCTGACTGTAGTTGCCCTCGGAGGGGATGGAGTCGCCCGGTATTATCGTGATGTACTCGGAATTGTTGTTGTAGGACATATCCCCAAACGTAAATCTGTAATTGGTGCTAACTCTGGAATATTTCGAGAACGTTGTCGTTCCGTCAGGCCAGTAGGTTCCACGAGTGCTTCCTATGGGATATGTGGAGTTGGTTCCGTTGCGCCGGCTGATGTAGTTGTAATAGTTCAGCGCGGCTTCCTTATAGTGGCCAGCCCACAGGTTCAGTTCGCCCAACATCAGATAGATGGGGAAATAGAAGAAGCGCGAGTCCATACTGCGTATGGTGCCATAGTCAGGCAGGTCTTCGTCGGCCAAGGGCTGGATGTCCTTGATGAGCCAGTCGCAAATGTCGGCAATGCCTTTCGAGTCATAACTGCGTTCGGCCTCTTCCTTGGTCAGGATGGGCGTGGTGACGAAGGGCACGCTACCATAGTTGAGTGCCAACTGCAGGTAGGTCCATGCACGTATGCCTTTCACAGCGGTATATTCTTTCATGAAAATCTTCTCGTTGCGATTGTTCTTCAGTGCCGTGTCGGCTTTTGCGATGAAGTAGTTGCAGTTGTTTATCACCGCATAATAGTCGCTTGGGCTATTGTAGGCATTGTCGTCGCCCACATTGAAGAGAGCCAAGTCGCGAAGGTCGGCACTGGTGTTGGTGTTTATATCCACCAAGTCGGCGCGCACCTCA
Source organism: Flexilinea sp. (assembly GCA_963634315.1). Lineage (GTDB taxonomy): Bacteria > Bacteroidota > Bacteroidia > Bacteroidales > Bacteroidaceae > Prevotella. The sequence continues at coordinate 8,185 of CAVHDN010000083.1, forward strand.
CCCAAGAGGATGGTACGGTCGCC
>CAVHDN010000084.1:0-8190 GCA_963634315.1 Flexilinea sp.
GCACGCCCCCTTACGGTGGTGACAATAGTGTCTTTTATCTTCTGTTTCTCGCTTTCGGTGAGGCAAGGTGTCTCACCCGTTGTGGCCAATATGCAGAAGAAGTCGGCTCCATTGTCCAATTGATATTCCACCAAGCGCACCAGCGCTCGGTAATCAACAGAGCCGTCTTCACAGAAAGGTGTAATCAGGGCGATGCCTAAGCCCTTGAAAATGTTGTGCACCATAAACAAGATATATACGTGATTGCTTTTTGGACTACAAAAGTACACATTTTAGTTGTAAAAAGTAAGCATTAGCAACCTATTTCTTTCCTTTTCATGCATTTTGCATAGGCTAAAGCTCATAAAGACAACTTTTGCCAAGACAGGTAGTCAGCATGTTTGAGAGAAACTGGAAAGAATATGCAAAATGAAACTTGGAGCTGTTTCCTTGACGGGCATAGCAATAAGGGGGAAAAGCTAAAGGGCACCTTTAGACGAGCAGAAGGGCATGAACAGATGACCTAAAGAGCATCTTTAGGCAGTCTAAAGAGCATGAACAGACAAGCTAAAGAGCATCAATACGAACTGAACGACTACTCTTCTATGTGCGACAGCGAATGGGCAAAGGAGGCCAAGAAGTTGGTGGCCGTCTCACTTGGATAATATCTGAAATAGCGGGCACTGTGGCGAATGTGCCACAACATTGCCCCCGAGTTTGTGGTGTGCACGAAAATGTTCTTACCCTGAGTAAAATACCAGTCGGCAGAGTGGTTGCCCGTAAGGTGGAAGATGTCGGCCTTTATCCTGTCGATATTCTCGTCGCGGTCGCGCTCAATGAACTGCATCTCATCGGCGTTGAAGCCAAACAGATGTACGAGCAAAGCACCCTCGAGCCGTGCCACACGTTCCATGCGCAGCTGCCTTATCCACCCCTGAAGCTTCAGATAGTCAACCTTGTCGCCCAATTTGCGCAGGAACATGCCGAGGTCTATCAGCTGTTTCAGGCAGATGCCCTCGCTGATGATGTAGCGGGCTATGCGTATCATTATGAGAAGGAGGTTGAGCGTGGGCGGCACCACTTCGGTTCTTGCCCCGTTCACCACGGCATAGGCCGAGTCGCAACACCTTATCTCACTGTTTATTATCGTCTGCAGACTACGGTTGAGCAAAGGGTTGGTAAGCTTCTGGGCTCTATGGTGATGCTCTGCCTTTGCCCCGTGCCACAGATACTGCACCAGCCCCTTGTCGCCCCGGGAGGCGTCGGTGCCGTTGGCCATGGCCCAGCTGTCGGCCTTTCGCCCTTGAGCAGTATAAGGGAAGAATATGTCGATGTCGCCGCAAGTGCGGTGCAGCGGATTGGGATAGAGCGAAGCTAGCCCCTGCCCCTTTAGCAGTATGGGGCGCAACTGTTCGCGACCAAGTATGTCGAATAGTTCGGAAGTGCTGACGTTGGCGTTTCGGTTGTCGGCCTCAATGTCGCTCACGGTCTTGCTCCATGTGGCCGCCAGGTCTGGCGGAAGCGACATGAAGAAGTCGTCGGAGTGGTTCTTCATGCCGTCGGCCACAAGAGCCGCCACGCCGTGAATGAGCGACACCTGATATATGTGCCGCCACTTCCATGCGGAAAGAGGCTCCAACGGTTCGTTGTCGCCAAACGTTCCACTACGCAGCAAACGGAAGAAGTTTCTCTGTATTACGTCCATACACATTCACGAAAAGCGGCGCGGGTAGCGCAACATTATGGCCAAGAGGATGGCCACGCCAATGGCCATAGGCTCAACGCCAAGAAGCCTCTCCCCTTGCCCATTCCTTGTTTTTATAGGGTTACGCCGTTCTTGAATATGGAAATCTCGCGATAGCCGTTCTCCTCGTTGCGGGTCTTCTCGCCACTGGCCACGGCCAGTATCTTGTCGACGAACTCCGGCACTAGCTCTTCCCAACTCTTGTCTTCAAGCAGTTGGCCTGCGCTGAAGTCAACCCAGTTGGGTTTGTTGGCGGCCAAGGTGGGGTTGGTGGCTATCTTCATTGTGGGAACGAACGTGCCGAAAGGCGTGCCGCGTCCTGTGGTGAAGAGCACGATGTGACAACCTGCGCTAGCCAATGCCGTGGAAGCCACGAGGTCGTTGCCCGGTGCAGAGAGAAGGTTCAAGCCGTTGCACTGCAGGCGGTCGCCATACTCAAGCACACCGCTCACAGGTGCACGTCCGCACTTCTGCGTACAGCCCAGTGCCTTGTCTTCAAGAGTGGATATGCCGCCGGCCTTGTTGCCCGGTGAGGGGTTCTCGCCCACAGGCTCGCCGTGACTGAGGAAATACTCCTTGAAGTCGTTCACCATCTTCACCGTCTTGTCGAACAGTTCCTTGGTCTCGCAACGGTTCATCAGTATGGTTTCAGCGCCAAACATCTCGGGTACCTCAGTGAGTACCGATGTGCCGCCTTGTGCCACGAGCCAGTCGGAGAAGCGTCCCACAAGCGGATTGGCTGTTATGCCGCTGAAGCCGTCGCTGCCGCCGCACTTCAGACCGACGCGCAGTTTGCTCACCGGCACGGCCTCACGCTTGTCTTTGCAGGCCGTGTCATACAGTCCGCGCAGGATGTCCATGCCCACTTCCATCTCGTCGCCTTCCACCTTTTGCACCACGAGGAACTTTATGCGGTCCTTGTCGTAGTCGCCAAGAAGTTCGGCAAACTTGTCGGGCTGGTTGTTCTCGCATCCAAGGCCAAGCACAAGCACTCCTCCAGCATTTGGGTGGAGCACAATGTCGCGCAGCACCTTACGTGTGTTCTCGTGGTCGCCGCTAAGTTGCGAGCATCCGTAGTTGTGGTGCCAGGCGTAGATAGCATCCACACCGTCCTCGCCCGTCTCCTTGCGCATGCGCTCCGCCAGCCTTTCGGCAATGCCGTTCACGCAGCCCACAGTAGGAACAATCCACAGTTCGTTGCGTGTGCCCACGTCGCCGTTCTTCCTGACATAGCCTTTGAAGGTGCGCTTCTCGTCCTTTATGTCCAATGTCTCATCTACGGGATGGTATTCGTAGCTTAGCGTACCGGCAAGGTTAGTCTTCAGGTTGTTCTCGTTCACCCAGTCGCCAGCCCTCAGGTTGGTGTTGGCATGGCCTATAGGGTATCCATATTTTATAATGTCGGTGCCTTGCGGTGCATCCTTTATGAGCACCTTGTGGCCTGCGGGGGTGTCTTGGTTGATTACTACGGTCTTGCCGTCAACATCAATAGCCTCTCCCTTCTTCTTGGGTTGCAGACAAACCACAACCGAGTCCTTCGGGTCGATTTTTATAAATGTTTGTTCCATAAATTAGTTGTTATTTGCTTAGGTTTAATTCAAAAAAAGATTGTCTTGTTGCCATGTTGCCTCGAATGCAAACGCTCGTCGCGGTCACTCGCGGCAGTAGAAGTCCACGTTCTCCCTTGTGAGGATTTCTATAGGCATATAGTTTACGGCTTTCACCTTCTTCTTCAGCACAACAGCCTCGAAGAGACACTCCACACAAGAGTAGCCTTGCTTGTAGGCGTGCTGAGCTATAAGAAACGAAATGGCACCCTCACGCAGGCAAACGGCATTCTTCCACACCATGTCGTAGCCCATAATCTGCACATTGCGGCGGTTGCTCCGCAAGAGGAACTCTCCCACAAGATGGGCTTTGGAGTTGAGCGTGATGCAATGGTGTACGTGTGGATGGGTCTTGAAGAACTCTTCAAGTATGTCGTCGTATTTGGAGCGGTCAACATCGAGGGGAAGGTTCACCACCGTTATCTTCACATCGGGGAAGTGGTCGCGCATGTAGTGGCGGAAACCGGTCTCGCGGTTCTCTTGCTGTTTGCTTGCCACGTTGGAGTCTTTCATCTGCTTCATAAGCATTATCTCCGTCTCCTTATAGGCTATGAGCATGAGCATGCGCCCTGCAAAATAGCCGCTACAAAAGGAGTCTTGTCCGTAGAAGGCAAGGGGCTTGAGGTCGGGCATGAAAGAGTCGAGCAGTACAAAGGGTATGGAGCGGTCGTGCAGCACGTCAGTGAACTTGCGGGTGATGTCAAGTCGCGACGGAACGACGACCACACCGTCGGGTTGGGCTTTCAGACACTCATCGGCTGTGGCGGTGAAGGTGTCGAAATCGAAACGGTTGTAGTACTTTATCATCACCGTCACATTGAAGTCGCGCCTACGCTCACACGCTGCCATGGCTCCGTCTTCTACCTCTTGCCAATAGGCTTCCGACTCGTGCTTGGGCACAATGAAGTAGAACAGGTAATTCTTGTTGTAGGCCAAGGCGCTCGCATACATGTTGGGACGGTAGTCCATCTCGTTGAGGGCTTTCTCCACCTTCTCGCGTGCAGCCTTCGACACATTGGGTCTTTGGTGTAGCACTCTGTCAACCGTGCCCACCGACACGCCTGACAGTCTTGCTATGTCCTTTATCCTAATCTTATCCGTTGACATTATCTTCTCTTTTCAACCTCTAACAAAAAACAGACACGGCAAAGGCTCACTTCCCGCGTCTAATATGCTTATCAAATGCTTTGCAAAAATAATAATAAATGCTGAAACAGTGAACAATGTGGCAGTGGAAAAGAGCGTCATTTGCAAATGTGACTGAAAAAGTGTACCTTTGCAGTACGTTTAGCACCTTGAAAAAGTTCCGGATTGGGAACATACGACAGGGGCAAACGCAAGACAGATTGTTTTAAGGATGATAACAAAAGACCAACTCATTTCGTTTCTTTGGCAGCATGTGCTGCTGCTCGTTTCACTTTGTATAATGACTTTTGGCGTGGCGGTGTGTGTGCGCAGCATGCTTGGCTCAAGCGTCATCTCCACATTGCCCTACGTGTTCTCGCAAGCTGGCGAGGGAGGCGTAAAGGTGCCGGAACTCACCATAGGACAATACACTTACATCATGAACGCCCTACTGGTGGTGGGGCAGATAGCGGTGCTCCGCAGCAAGTTTGAGGCAGTGCAACTGTTCCAACTGCTCGTGGGCTTCGTGTTCGGCTCACTCATCGACCTCAACATGATGCTAACCCAATGGTTGGTGCCCACCACGCTCTTGGCCAAGACTGTGGCACAGGTGGCGGGATGCTCCATTCTCGGTTTGGGCATAGCCTTCGAGGTGCGTTGCGGTTCGGTAACCATGCCCGGTGAAGGTTTCCCAGTGGCCGTGAGCTGTGTCACGGGCATAGAGTTTCCTAAAGTGAAGATTTGCGTTGACGTGTCGCTCGTGGTACTTGCGGTGCTGTTCAGCTATGTGTTCTTCGGCGCTTGGCAGTGGCACATAGTGGGTGTGGGCACGCTCTTCGCCATGGTCTATGTGGGCATGGTGGTGAAGACTGTCGGTCGCCACTTGGCTTGGTTCGACCGTATGCTTGCCTATCGTCCCGGCTTCCGCCGCTACATCTATGGCTTGGCGCGTTTCATCTTCCGCCAGAAATAACATCCTCACATTCCAGCGTAAGGCATCCCTGCAGTCCGTAAGTCATCAGAGAACTAACGTAACATGGATTGTATAGTAGGAGCATTTTTCCAAAATGCGACCCGAAAGCCCCACAAGAGGCTAATGAAGGCCGGGCTTGCTAGTAGGAGCGTTTTTCCAAAATGCGACCCATAATCCCATAAGGGCTAATGAAGGCCGGGCTTGCTAGTAGGAGCATTTTTCCAAAATGCGACCCATAATCCCATAAGGGCTAATGAAGGCCGGGCTTACATAGTAAGTGCTGCATCACCTCAGCACCAGCCTCGACAGAGGCTAACCCACTGCCTATTGTTTTTCTCTTTGTATGGGCGAGGACGCACCGCGCTACTACTGGTAGCCTCTGCGCATGATAGTTTATAAGTTTACCTATCCGCCCAAAGCCGCCAATAGGAGAAACATGTAAAAACTCAAAAGCGCCAAACCTCGCAGGGTTTGGCGCTTTTGAGTTTAGTTATAGTGATGTTCCAAATGGTAAATGTCCTTATGGAACAAGCTTTCGTTAGAAGAACAGATAGCGGTTGTCAACGACATTAGCCTTGATGTAGAGTTCTTGCATGAAGCGGCTTGCAGCCTGAAGAGCCTGCTGCGACAGCTGCTGCTCCATGGTCTTGTCGTCAAACTTCGCGTCAGCACGCTTTGCCTTCTTGGTCACTTGGAACATGAACGCTCCACCATTGCCCTTTATCACACGCTGACAGAACTTGCCCTGCTGGGTTGCGGCAACTGCACCGCTAAGCGCAGGCTCGCTTGTGCCTGTAGCCTGAATGAAGGCGGGAGCACCGAAGGTGATCTGCTTAACCTCTGCCACCTGTGCACCCTTGCCCTTTGCAGCGTTTATGCTGTTCACACCGGCAAGCTTAGCCTTGATGGTCTCGAACTTCTTGTCCTTTATGACCTCGGCCTTCACCATGTCCTTCACATCTTCAAGGTCACGGTAGCCTGCGGGATGCACCTTTGTCATGGCCAGCACAAGCAGATGGTCGTTGTCGCCACACTCATAGAGCGGTGACACGTCGCCAGGCTTTGCATCGAATATCCACTTCATGGCGTCGCGTGTGCTGCGTATGCCAACCACATTGTGCTCAGAGTTGACCACATCCTTGCGCTCCTGCACCTTGAAGCCATACTTGCCTGCGTTCTTCTCCATAGCCTCTATGCTCTGGTTCTCGCTGACAAACTGGCTGAACTTGTTGTATGCGGCAGAATAAGTGCTCTTTGAGAAGTCGATGGTGTGCTTCACCACAGCAGCAACATACTTGTCAACCATGGCCTTACGGCTAACCACCTGCAGAATGACATTGCCCTGCGAGAACTGGATGTTCTTGGTCTCACCGGCACCGAGACTGTTGATGGCCTCCAAATATGTTTTTGTGTCGGCATCGATGGTCTGAGCATTCTCATACATGGCCGATGTCAACCACTGCTTTGAACCCTCCTGGCCATACTTCTTGGCCAAAGCCTCAAAGTCTGCGCCACCATTGAGTGCGGTATAAATGCTGTCGGCAGTCTTGCGGGCGGCATCAACAGTGGCTCCACCCACCTGTATCTGACGATACTCAACAGAGTCGGGCATCTGTGTCTTTGAAATCAGTTTCACCACATTGAGCGTGTTGTCGGAAACGGTCTCAAACACGTTTGATGTCTGTCCAACAGCCATTGAGTCAAGTTTTGCGGCAATGTCCATGGGATAAACCTTGCGCGAAACGGCAAGACCTGTATAAGCCACAGCCGACTGTGCCTTGCGCACCACCGTTGCGGCATCCTCGCCATTCTGCAAGCTCTTCGCAGCCTCATCCATGGTCTTCTGCAGAGCCTTACGGTCGGCGGCGGAAGGCAACACTTGGAAGTCGACATACTTTATGTCGCGGCTTTCCACATACTGCTTGAACATTTCCTTCTCCTCATTATACTTTGCCTTGAGGTCGCTCTCGCTCACTTCCACCTTATTGTCGTTGATGGTAGAGTAAGCGATGGATGCAAGCTGGATGTCGCTCTCTGTTGTCTGTCCCTCAAACGCCATCTTGGCTGATACTGGGTTGGACAGGAGGCAGTGAGAAAGCAAGTTCTGATATTTCACAGCCAAGGTCTGCTGACGCAAAGACTTCTCTATGAACTTCCAATAGTCGTAAATCTTCTTGTACTGCTCTGCCATCTGCGGGTTCTGTGCGGCATTCATCTTCTTGTAGTCGTCAAGGAACTTGGTGAGCAAAGAAGCGTCGAAGCGGCCAGTCTGCTGGTTTACGAAAGGAGTCTGCGCGAGCATTGGACTTGTGCCCTCCTTCAGTATGTTCTGCAACTCGGTGTCGGTGACGGTGAGTCCGAGTTTCTTGGCCTCGGTCTCCATCAAGACGTTGTTGACATAGGTTTCCCAAACCATGTCCTTCACCCGGTTGAGCTCTTCCTCCGAAAGGTTATCGCGACCCTGGGTCATCTTGATTACCTCCTGATACTCATCGACAAGAGCCTGAAACTCCTGCACCGAGATTTTCTTACCTAACACTTCGCCCACTTGCTGGCGCTTCTCGTTGCTTGTGGCCTCACAAGAACGGAACAGCTCCTCGGCGATAAACGCAAAGAGGGCCAAGCCGATGATGATTATCAGCGTCACTCCCCTCTTTCTAATTGATCCTAATGCTGCCATTACTTTGCTTTATTTTTGTTTTTATATTCTTTTGTTTTTGTTTCACAGTGTGGTTTCCTTGCAACAGTATGCAAGGTACACC
>CAVHDN010000085.1:0-8170 GCA_963634315.1 Flexilinea sp.
ATGTTTCAGTTGTTTGAAAATAATTCCTATATTTAAAACAATTAATCCTATACATGTAATTCCTTTAGTTTTATCTTTGCAACCGTTAAACGACAGTCCTCAAAAGCGAGAGAGGGAACAAACAACGATATTTTACCATAGAATCGATATATAGTAGTAGAGAATTATTCATTAGGATTAATGATAATCCCCTCATTGTTTAGTAGTAAAATCTCATCAGGCCGCCTCTGTGAAGATCCGGCCTGATTTTTTAAAGAGCCGTCACACTTAAACTATAATAAGAATCGTAAAAACCACTATAAATTTATGAAACACTTACTTTTAATGCTTCTATGCCTACTCTGCCCATCCTTAGCGTCAGCCAATGGTTGGGACGATCAGTACAGACAGATAGAGAAAAGCATCCGACAACCGGAGTTTGCCGCCAAGACTTTTGATATAACCAAATATGGCGCAAGTACAAAAGCCACGGCTTCGGTGAACCAAAAAGCGATAAACAAAGCCATAGCCGCCTGCTCAAAGGCTGGCGGAGGCAAGGTTATTGTGCCCGAAGGCACTTTTAACACAGGCGCAATAACCTTGAAAAGCCATGTGAACTTAGTAGTGGAGAAAGGCGCGACCCTGCTATTCGCATTCGAGCCTGAACTTTACCCAATAGTGCCCACACGTTGGGAGGGACTTGACTGCTGGAACATATCTCCATGCATCTATGCCTACAAGCAAAACGATGTGGCCATAACAGGTGAAGGCGTGATTGACGGAGGCGGCACCAACGAGACGTGGTGGAAATGGTGCGGAGCACCGGCCTTCGGATGGCGTCAAGGAATGATTGGCCAGAACACGGGCAGCCGCGCCAGGCTCCTGAAGATGGCTGAAGACGGTGTTGACATGAACGAGAGACGCTTTGGCCCCACAGACGGTCTGCGTCCACAGCTCATCAACCTTAACCAATGCGACGGCATACTCATAGAAGACGTGACACTGCTGCGCTCTCCGTTTTGGGTTATACACCCTCTCCTGTCAAAGAACATCACCGTCCGTGGCGTACACATCAACAATGACGGCCCTAATGGCGACGGTTGCGACCCCGAATCTTGTAATGGCGTGCTCATTGAGAACTGCTTTTTCAACACCGGAGACGACTGCATCGCAATAAAAAGTGGACGCAACAACGACGGCCGCCTATGGGGGAAGCCAAGTGAAAACATCATCATACGCAACTGCGAGATGCAGAACGGACATGGAGGTGTGGTCATTGGAAGTGAGATATCGGGCGGATGCCGCAACGTTTTCGCAGAGAACAACAAGATGGACAGCCCCAACCTTGACCGTGTGGTGCGCATCAAGACCAACACCTGCCGTGGCGGTGTGGTGGAAAACATATATGTACGCAACACAACCGTGGGGCAATGTGGTGAGTCGGTGCTGAAAATCAACCTCGACTATGAGCACAACGAGATTTGCTGCCGTGGCTACCTCCCCACAGTGCGCAACATCAACCTTGAGAACGTCACCTGCCAGAAGAGCAAGTATGGCGTTCAGATTATCGCGCTTGACACTTGTACCAATGTGTATGACATAAACGTAAAGGACTGCAAGTTCAATGGCGTGGCTGAAGGCAACAGTATAAAGGGCAAGACTCGCAACATTAAATTCGACAACCTATATATTAATGGCAGCCTCTCGCTGACCAGTATGCCATATAAGCACTACAGTCAATGGATGACCGCCTCGGAAATGAAGCGTGTGCCCCAGTCTTACATGTTGGACTTCTCAAAGAAGCCCAAATGGAGCTATGTCATGGGTATTGAATTGGAGTCCATGCTCGACACATATCTCAAATATGGAGACGAGGAAATCAGGCGATACTGCCAGATGTACACTGACACCATGATCAACGAAAAGGGCGAGATACGCGGCTATAGGCTTGAAGACTATAACCTTGACCAGATACGTACTGGTCACTTTGTAGCCCGCATGTACCAGAAATATCCTGAGGCGAAGAACCTCAAGGCCTTGAAAACCTTGATGAAACAGATGGAGAAGCAGCCACGCACGGAGGAAGGTGTGTATTGGCATAAGGCCATCTACGCCTACCAAGTGTGGCTCGACGGCATATTCATGGGACTCCCCTACCATGCCCTCACTGCCAATATGCTACAGAAAGGCAACAAGGCACAAAAGATTTATGACGATGCCGTTGACCAAATAAAGAAAACCTACGAGCGCACACTCGATCCAAAGACCGGACTAAACCGCCACGCTTGGGACGAGACCCGCCAGATGTTCTGGGCCGACAAGACTACTGGCCTGTCGCAACACTGCTGGGGGCGTGCACAAGGTTGGTACACCATGGCTCTCATAGAGTTGCTTGACGCACTGCCGGAATACTATTCAAGACGCAGCGAGGTGATAGAACTTCTAAGGAAAGACCTCGATGCAGTCATAAAATGGCAGGACAAGAAGTCGGGAGTATGGTATCAGGTGATGGACAGTCCCACACGTGAGGGCAATTACCTCGAAGCCACCTGCTCGTCAATGTTCGCCTACGTTCTGCTGAAAGCCTATCGCAAAGGCTACCTCGGGACAAAATACCGCGACGCAGGCATAAAGGCCTACAAGGGGATAATAAACAAGTTCATAAAAGTCAACCCCGACAAGACCATCTCACTCACAAGTTGCTGCGCCGTGGCAGGCCTTGGTCCTGGCATAAGCGATGCTGTAAAGAAAGCCGCTCCTAAGATAAAGGAGAACAAGCGGCGCGACGGTTCTTTCCAATACTACCTCAGCGAACCAGTGCGCGACAACGACGCCAAGGGCATAGGTCCGTTCATATGGGCCTCCTTAGAGATGGAAGCCCTCGGTTATGACACCAACAACACCACAGCCGGCATTGACCGCCAGGCTGTGGTGACTCGTAACAGCCCCATGGTGAACAAGGCCGACACACTGGGAGCCTTCACCGTGGGCAATGGACACTTCGCAGTCACTGTAGATGTGACGGGACTGCAGAGTTTTCCGCAAAACTACCGCAACGGCATCCCCCTCACCACCATGAGCGACTGGGGGTGGCACTCTTTCAAGAACACAAAAGGCCTTACCACAACCGAAACCGAGAAGTCGTTTGACTTGGGGCATGGCCACAAGGAGGTATATGCTGTAGAGTACAAGCAGGAAGGGCGCAACAAGGAAGCCACGGCCTACTTCCGCACCAACCCCCACCGCCTAAATCTCGGCACATTGGGGTTGAGCTTCACTTGGGACGATGTTGCGGCAAAGCCTGCCACACTTGACGACATAAAAGACATACACCAAGAGTTGGCCCTCTGGGATGGCATGATAAACTCCCGATACACCGTCAAAGGTACGCCAGTAGAAGTCTCCACGGGTTGCATGGCCGACAAGGATGCCATCTTCACTCGCATCAAGAGCGACCTTCTAAAGAACGGCAACGCTGTATTGGTGCTCAATCTGCCCTACCCCACAGGCAAGCATGCCGACGATGCCAACGACTATTGGACACAACACGAACATCACCAATCAAGGCTCATCAGTTCAGACGACCACTTGGCTCTCATAGAGCACATCATTGACGACACACGCTACTACGTCAAACTTCAATGGGAAGGCAAGGCCAAGTTTGAATGGGGAGCTCCCCACTCTTTCCGCCTCATGCCGAAAGAAGATGTGCTTACTCTTTGTGCCGAATATACGGAAGAAAATCCTGCCAACAAGCATAAAGAAGAGCCCTTTGCCTACGACAAGGCATTGAAAAGTTCCATAAAATACTGGCCACGCTTTTGGAACAGCGGTGCCATTGTGGATTTTTCCGAGTGCACCGACCCGCGCGCCAAGGAGTTGGAGCGGCGCACAGTGCTCTCACAATACCTCACAGCCATCAACTGTGCCAACAACATGCCGCCGCAAGAAACAGGTCTGACCTACAACTCTTGGTTTGGCCGGCCACATCTGGAGATGACCTATTGGCACGCCCTCGACTTTGCCCTCTGGAATCGTCCTGAGGCAGTTGCCAACATGCTCAAATGGTACAACAAAAAGGCTTATCCAGTGGCAAAGAAAATAGCCGAGCGACAAGGTTTCAAGGGAATAAGATGGATGAAGATGACCGACCCGGAGGCTGGTGAGGCACCCTCCAACACGGGATCGTTCCTGCTATGGCAACAGCCGCACTATATTTACCTCGCCGAGGAAATGTATCGCGCCAACCCATCGGCAAACACTCTTAAGGAATACGGGAAACAGGTGGAGGAGACGGCCGAGTTCATGGCAGACTTTGCCATATGCTGCAAGAACAACGCCACAGGCACCAAGACAAAGTCGAAAGGTCAGGGCAAGATAAAGCTCTTCGGAGCCACGGCCATGCAGGAATCAATGTCGAAAGACTTCTCGTTCAACCATCCGTTCGAACAAGCATATTGGCACTACGCACTCACCGTAGCCCAGAAATGGCGCGAACGTCAAGGACTAAAGCGCAATGCCAATTGGGACGAAGTAATCAACTCTTTGGCTCCACTCACAGAAAAAGAAGGCGTATATCAAGCCGGCGAACCGCTCATGCCTTTCGACAACGAAGTCCAAGCGTCTAATTTCGACCCGTTTGCCACACCCGACCAGAATGGGCACAAGCGCATTTCAGCCGAAGACTTCGCCTTGAAGTCACGTAGCGACCACCCCGCCGTGCTCGGAGCGTGTGGATTGCTCCCCTATTCGGGCCTTTTCGACAAGGAGAAGATGCGCAATACGCTTGACTGGGCCATGAACAACTGGAATTGGGACACCACTTGGGGATGGGACTATGGCATGATTGCCATGTGTGCGGCACGCCTTGGCGAGCCCGAGACAGCCCTCAAAGCGCTGCTCATAGACAAGGGAAAGAACACTTATCTCGTTAATGGTCACAATTTCCAAGAGCCTAAGCGTTTGCGTCTGTACCTCCCTGGCAACGGGAGTCTGCTCGATGCGGTGGCCATGATGTGTGCCGGTTGGGATGGATGTGCCGAGCCATGCAATCCGGGGTTCCCAAAAGACGGCAAATGGAATGTGCGCTGGGAGGGATTGCAGCGCATGCAGTAATGCACGACACATCAAGATACATAAAGACACTATACCGAAACAATGACCAAACACTTACTAGCACTCGCTTTGCCGTTGCTCGCAGCAACGGTCACGGCACAAACTCCCGCCTTTCCCGGTGCTGAAGGCGGCGCTCGCTACGTCCAAGGAGGGCGCGGCGGCAAAATCATTCATGTGACCAACCTCAACGACAGCGGCACTGGCTCACTGCGGCAAGCCGTCAGTGGGAGCACAAAGAAAACCATTGTGTTTGATGTGGGCGGAGTGATTGCCCTCACCAAGGACTTGACCATAGGCAACAACACCACCATACTCGGCCAGACAGCTCCGGAACCGGGCATAACCCTCCGCTACTACACGGTGCGCCCCGGAGCCAACAACGTGATTCGTTTTATACGCTTCCGCAGAGGCCAAGAAAAGGATGTCAATGATGGCGCCGACGCTACGTGGCAACGGCAGACCACAGGTATAATGCTCGACCACTGTTCGTTCAGTTGGAGCATTGACGAGGTGGCCTCGTTCTACGACAACAACAACTTCACCATGCAATGGTGCACGGTGGCCGAAAGTCTCACCAATCCTGGCCACTCCAAGGGAGCCCATGGTTATGGAGGCATTTGGGGAGGCAAGCTCGCAAGTTTTCATCACAACCTCATAGCCCATGTGACCAACCGTGCACCGCGTTTCAATGGTGCACGCTATGGTTGGGAGGGCTACACGGCCAACACTGAGTATGACAAATACAAATGGGCAAACCCTGTTCAAGCGGAAAATGTTGATTTCCGCAACTGCCTAATATACAACTGGGGCAGCGGCGGATGCTATGGCGGACCTGGCGGAGGCCAGATTAACATGGTAAACAACTACTACAAGGGTGGCCCATCAACGAGTAAAGCAGAAAGGATAACCACCGTGTCGGTGTCGGTAAAGGGCAACTCCGACTCGAGTCATCCTGAGTACTACGGCATGACCTGCCGCTACTTCATATCAGGTAACACCACCGAGACCAATGCAGGCAAGAAGACTCTGAACAAAGACTGGGCGGGCGTAAGTTATGACAGTGGCACATACACGATAGACGGCAACATCTGCTCGCTCGACGACAACAATTTCTATGGCGACAGCGTGCCTCACTACACCAACACCGACGGAAAGAAATGTGTAAGGATAAAGATGGACTCGCCAGCACCAGCCGGAGAGGTGACAACCCACACAGCCGCCAACGCCTACGAGAAGGTTTTGGCCTATGCAGGAGCGTCGTTGCACCGCGATGAGGTGGATGCGCGCTACATGAAAGAAGCTCGCAACGGTACTGCCACCTACACTGGATCCGTCACCGGCAAGGCTGGACTGATAGACCTTGTGTCTGATGTTGAAGGCTACACTGAGACAACGTTCCCAACAGGCACGCGTCCCGATGGTTTTGACACCGACAACGATGGAATGCCAGACGCATGGGAGACGGCAAACGGTCTAAATCCCAACGATGCGGCTGACGCATTGACCTCAACCCTCGACCCTAAAGGACTCTATACCAACATTGAGGTGTATGCCAATAGCCTTGTACAGGACATCATGGTGGGTGGGAACAGCGACGCCACAAGTGCTGTCAACGACTACTACCCACGCTACACCAAGGAGGACGGCACTATTGTCGATGCTCTGAATGGTGGTTCTACGGCCATAGACATGCAACATGCCGACAGCAAGATCATCTCCACCACCTACTATAATCTGCAGGGAGTAAGAGTAAACGGTCAAAACAGCGGTCTGACCGTACGCGTTGACCGTTTTGCTGATGGCAGTCGCAAGGCGCAAAAGGTGGTGCTCGGTTCCCCAACCACACGCTAACCACATCTTGTACTATGCGCTTACACGAGAACCAAATAGCATCTTTTCCCCTACATACAACTTTGTGAAGTTGCCCACGAACAAGGGCGGAACCCCCAATCGGCTCTGCCCTTCTTTTTTCCACACAAGCACCAAGCCTCACTTTAGCACAGGGGAGAATAATTGGTGAAATGGGTGGAAAAACATGTGGCAATGGGTATCTTCCGTCTTTTTTACCTTTCAACCGGTAGGATATTCCCCTCTTTTGTTCTATTTTTGCATAGGCGAAACGAGACGACAAAAAGAGGTTGTGACCAACGACAGGCAAGGCCGACCTGACTAAGGCCAATACGTCTCTCGCCACGAAAGAACTCGGATGAGGAAACTAACTAACCTCACTATATTAATAAAGGACAAGGACTTGTCCACACAAACTTAAAACTTTAACTACATGACCAAAAACTACCTTAAAATGATTGCCGCCCTTGCGCTCTTGATGTGCGGCACGACAGCGGTGGGACAGACACTCACCAATGAAGCGACCTCTGCGCTGTGGGCATTCGACCTCGGAACGGGGGGACAAACACCCACATTCTCGCCCGAAACGACATCCGCCTACTTCAAGAACGCCTATGTGATCAATGGCAGCAACTTGAGTTACGGTTCAAAGACCGTGGACGGCAAGAAGCAAACCACCTTCAAGCCAAAGCAACAGGACGGCAGTGCCAACGATGACAATGCTGTGGAGTTCATCATCGTGCCAAAGACGGGACTTAGCTTCATTCCCACCGAAGTGTCGCTGCAAAGCACACGCTACGGAACCGACGGAGGCAAGATTGACATAGCATGGATAAACGCCGACGGCACGACAATCTCGCTCGCCACAGGAGTGACGCCCAATCGCGACAACAAAGGCGACAGTCACATTTCCACCTATTCATATACGTTGACTGACGCACAGGCTTCGGACGGAGCTTGCGGAATACGCGTGAACATATATAGTCTCGGCAACAACAGGCAGTATGGTTTCAACGACATAACCATAACGGGCAAGCTCAACGGAACGATGGTTGAGGTGAAGCAGTGTACGCTCGCGGTGGGCGTAAACCCTGAAGGAGCCGGTACGGTAAAGCAACTTCCCGTAGGCGACACGTTCGACGAGAACACAGAGATAAGTCTGACGCAGACACGCAACTTCGGCTACAAGTTCCGCAACTGGACCGACAGCGAGGGCAATGTGCTCTCC
>CAVHDN010000086.1:0-8150 GCA_963634315.1 Flexilinea sp.
CTTGCGCTCTATCTCAAGTCCGCTCATAGATCTCTTACATGACTATTGTCACGGAATAGGCAATGAAGCAGATGGCCAAGAAGACCAAGATACCGAATATCCAGTTTACTATCTTACGTCCTTTCTCTTCCTGCCGCTTTTCGTAGGCCGCGCGGCGGGCCTTGCTCTTGTCACTCATAGTTGTAGTATTGTTTTTTAGGTTTATGTTTGGTTATTGTCACTCTTATAGTAGAACGTAGGTTATTGGTCGTCGTTCACTGGGAACTCCATGAGATAAGCCTTGATAAAGCCGTCTATCTTGCCGTCCATCACCCCATCAACATCAGAAGTCTGGTAGCCGGTGCGGTGGTCCTTCACTCTACGGTCGTCAAACACGTAGCTGCGTATCTGACTTCCCCACTCTATCTTCTTCTTGCCAGCCTCTATCTTGGCCTGCGCCTCTAACCGCTTCTTCATAGCCCTGTCATACAGTTGTGACTTGAGCAGACGCATGGCGTTGTTGCGGTTTTCAAGTTGCTTACGGCTCTCTGTATTTTCAATAAGTATTTCCTCTTCCTCACCAGTGTCGGGGTCGATGTATTGGTAGCGCAGTCGCACACCTGTCTCCACCTTATTCACGTTTTGTCCGCCGGCACCTCCACTTCGGAACAAGTCCCAACTGACGCGTGCGGGGTCAACATACACCTCGATGGTATCATCGACAAGCGGAGAGACAAACACACTGGCGAAACTAGTCATGCGCTTGCCTTGTGCGTTGAATGGTGACACACGTACCAAACGGTGTACTCCGTTCTCGCTCTTCAGGTATCCGTAGGCGTATTCACCGCCCTCTATCTCCATCGTCACACTCTTTATGCCAGCCTCATCACCGTCCTGAAGGTCACTCACTGTCACTTTGTGGCCGTGCGACTCCGCCCAACGTTGGTACATACGCATGAGCATCTGCGCCCAGTCTTGGCTTTCAGTGCCGCCTGCACCACTATTTATCTTAAGCACACAGTCCATCGGGTCTTCCTTCTGGCGCAGCATGTTCCTCAGTTCAAGCTCCTCTATGGCCTTGATAGCCTTGGTATAATCTTCATCAACCTCCTCCTCGGTGACCATGTCGTCCTTGTAGAAGTCAAAGGCCAGCTGCAGCTCATCGGCGAAAGTGCGCACCTCAGCATAACCGTCGAGCCATTTCTTTATGCCCTTCACCTTTTTCATCTGCTCTTCGGCTCGCTTTGGGTCTTCCCAAAAGTCTGGAGCCTGCGTGCGCAAATCCTCTTCCTCAAATTCTATCTTTTTCTTGTCTATGTCGAGATAATGGTGGAGAGCATCGGCACGCTCCATCACATCTTTTAGCTGATCGGCTGTTATCATCTGTCTTATTCCTTATACATCTCGTCTATTTCGCGCTTGTAGTTGTCGTTTATCACCTTGCGCTTCAGTTTCAGTGTGTTGGTAAGTTCACCTTTCTCCATGCTGAAGTGGTGCGGCAGGAGCGTTATGCGCTTCACTTGTTCGTAGTGGGCCAATTGCTGTTGCAATGTATCTATACGCTCCATCATCATAGCCTTTATGCTGGCGTTGGCGCACAAGTCTTCACGGCCATCGAAAGATATATTATGCTCGCGTGCATATTCCTCCACAAGGCGATATTCGGGTATTATCAGAGCTGAAACGAACTTACGCTGGTCAGCTATGATGGCTATCTGGTCAATGAACTTGTCAACCAACAGCTTGGCCTCTATCATCTGCGGAGCTATATACTTACCGTTGGAGGTCTTGAAGAGGTCCTTTATTCTCTCTTTCAAGAACAGTTCGCCATTCTTTATATAGCCTGAGTCGCCAGTACGGAAGTAGCCTTCAGCGTCATAGGCAGTTGCATTGAGATCGGGACGGTTGTAATAGCCTTTGGTTATGGTAGGACCTTTCAGCAGTATCTCGCCCTCGTCGCTTATCTTTATGCTCAGCGAGTCGATGGGACGACCTACCGACCCAACCGTGAACGGCTCGCCAAGACGATTGCATGACACAGTGGCGAGGCTTTCCGTCAGTCCATAGCCGACTATCATGTTTATGCCTATGGAGTGGACAAACTCCTCTACATGTTCGGATACTGTAGCGCCTGCCGTGGGGAATATGTTTGGACGCAACAATCCCAATTCCTTTCGGATGAGACTGAAAAGAGTCTTGTTGACGACCTCATACTCCAAGTGTAACGCCAACGGCGGACGTTTGCCTCTACTGAGATACTCTATGTTGTGCTTGCGCCCTATCTCAAGAGCGTTTTTGAATATCTTGCGCTGCACAGGATTGGCGTTGTCAATCTTCTCTTGCACACCAGCATACACCTTTTCCCAAAAGCGCGGCACCGACGACATACTCGTAGGATGGGTTTCGCGCATGGACTGCTGCACTTCGTGCGGGTCGGTATTGACTATTAGAGTGGCCCCTTCAGTCAGACAGAGCAGAGCCCATCCCTTTTCGAATATGTGAGTGTAAGGCAGGAAGTTCATTATGCGGTCTTCCTCGGTCACGCTTACGGCCTTGTCATTAGCGTCGAAAGCCGCTAGGTATTGTCCGTGGGTAAGTATCACGCCCTTACTGTTGCCCGTTGTGCCACTGGTATATAGAATATTTGCTATGTCATCGCCATTGGCCTGTTTGTAGAGAGCTTCCACCTCGGTCTGCCTTGGCAGTTTCTCTCCTAATTTCAGGAAGTCCTCGAAATACAAAGCATTGGGGTCGTGCGTACTTATGCGCACGTTGTGGTCGTAAATGATGATGCGCTCCAACGTGGGACACAGAGCAAACACCCTGTGCGCCTTATCATACTGTTCCTGTTCACCCACAAAAAGGAAACGCACTTGGGCATCGTTGAGCACAAACTGTATCTGCTGCTCGCTACTGGTGGCGTAGAGCGGTATGGTCACTGCCCTTATGCCCCACGCCCCGAAGTCGCTTACGACGTAGTGCATGGAGTTTTGTGAGAAGATGGCCACATTCTCCTGCACCTTTATGCCGAGGTTGAGCATGGCGTTTGACACCACTTTCACTGTTTCGGAGAACTTGTTCCACGAACAAGACTTCCAGGTCTTGCCTCCGAACTCTTTGTATAGCAGTGCCTCACGGTCGCCATACTTCGCGGCTTGGTCGTGTATGAGCACTGACAGATGGCTCTTTGTCTGCATGTCTTTTCCTTTTCTTTTTTGTGGTTTATGTCATTGGCGCACACCAAGAGCACAATTAAAGGTTCCAGAATGTGCGGCCAGTGTTATGCGAAAGCGTTTGCGAAACTTAAAAGACGGTTAAGCCAGCAGTTTCTTCACCGCCTCAGAGATAGCTTTGCCGTCAGCCTTGCCTGCAAGCTCCTTGCTTGCCACGCCCATCACTTTTCCCATCTCCTTAATGCTCTGTGCGCCAACACGCGCAATGATGTCCTTTACCGCAGCTTCTATCTCTGCGGCCTCCATTGGCTTAGGCAGATATTCCTCTATGACCTTCACCTGCGCCATTTCAGCATCAGCCAAGTCCTGACGGTTCTGCCCTCCATAGAGAGCGGCGGAGTCCTGACCCTGCTTAGCCAACTTCTGGAGGATTTTCATAGCAGAAGCGTCCTCAAGAGTATCGTTGGCCCCGGGAGCTGTCTTGGCTTCGATAAACACTTTCTTGATGTTACGCAATGCTTCAAGGCGCACTTTGTCCTTGTTTTTCATTGCAGAGATGATGTCTTTGCTTACTTGATCGAATAATGCCATAGTGTTATGCGAATTTAATTGTTCCTTGAATAGGTTCACGCGACTGTTCGTCACCTTTGCCCTCCTGAGCGAAAGTGTCATCGTCGGTCTGGTTGTTGATGCGGTCTAGTATTTCGCGTGTACGCTTATATGTTGGAGTTGACTCGACTGCCGATATTACATCGTCATTGTCAAGGTCGTCTGTACGGAAGAGATATATGTGCGGACGGCGTTTGTACTTCTTATTGTTGCCATCGTTGCCGTAGTAGGTGTCTCGACGGGCTTGGTTGGCTGCAGCCTTCTCCTCCTCCTCTGCTCTGCGGTTGGCCTCTTCCTGTGTGTTTCTCTTCAAGTGGCTATGCATAGCACTGACATTCTCAATGCCAAAGCCTGTTGCAAGGATTGTCACCTTCACCTTCTTGCCCAACTCGGGATCTGTGGCCAATCCCCACTTTATCTCGAAGTCGCCACCGAATTTGGCCATAAAGTCATTCACATCATTCATCTCTTCCATCATAAGGCTGTCCTTACTGTCCTTTTGTCCACAGAAAGAGATGCTGAGCAGTATCTTCTTTGAGTTATATACGTCGTTGTCGTTGAGCAAAGGCGAGTTCAAAGCATCATCTATTGCCTTCTTCACACGGCCTTCACCCTCACCATAGCCTGTACTCATGATAGCCACACCACCATCTTTCAGCACTGTTTTCACATCGTTGAAGTCAAGGTTTATGAGACCGTGCACGGTTATTATCTCGGCTATGCTCTTTGCGGCTACGCTTAGTGTGTCGTCCGCCTTGCCGAAAGCATCAAGAACAGTCAGTTCAGGATATATCTCGCGCAGCCTTTCGTTGTTTATCACGAGCAATGCGTCAACGTGCTTCGACATCTCCTCCACACCGTCGAGAGCTTGGTCTATCTTACGGTCACCCTCAAAGCGGAAAGGTATGGTCACTATACCCACCGTCAGTATGCCCATCTCTTTGCTTACACGTGCTATCACGGGGGCAGCCCCAGTACCTGTTCCACCACCCATGCCCGCTGTTATGAACGTCATGCGCGTGCCATCGCTAAGCATGTTTTTTATATCCTCTATGCTCTCTTCAGCCGCAAGGCGTGCGCGTTCCGGCCTATTGCCAGCGCCAAGTCCTTCCTTGCCAAGCTGCAGATGAATGGGCACAGGAGAGTCGTTAAGTGCCTGGTTATCGGTATTGCACAACACGAACGACACATCGTGTATGCCTTCGCGGTACATGTGGTTGACTGCGTTGCCTCCGCCTCCACCTACTCCAATGACCTTTATTATGCTATGCTCCTTTTCCGGCATACCAAAGTCCACTATGTCAGGTATATTGTTGTTGTCTGTCATGTCTATGAGTATTTTAAAAGTTTCTTATTATGGCTTACAACGCTTACTCCTCCGGGGCTGTGAGTTTGGCTGCGACATTCTTGAACCACTTCAGTCCCTTGTTCAGCGGACTGTTCTCTTTCTTTTCCTGCGCTATTCGTTTGGCCTCCTCTTCCTCTTTCTCTCTCGCTATGCGTTCTTCCTCTTCCTTGCGGCGGCGAGCCTCTTCCTCAGCCTGTTGCTTCTCGGCTTCTGTACGCACCACTCCGGGAGGAGTCTCCGTAGCTTGCCTACCTTTGGTGCGTGGTTCCATCGGTGCATGTTGTTTAGGGCCAAACAAGTCGCGGTTAGCGTCAATGGCGTCGCCCGCACAGTTCTGGTCGCCCTTGGCAAGCAAGCCGAGCACGGTGTTCATTGTACCGTTCTTTGCTGTGATGTCGGGATTGGTCGATATGATAGAATGGGTAACGAACTTGGCCACCCTAATCTTGTCGATGTGTGTGTGGTTAAAGAACGCCTTCTCTATGTTTGGCATGTTCGACCCACCACCAGTCAGTATGATACCGCCCAAGAGCTTGTCGTAATAGTCTGGCGGTATCTGATACCACACGTTCTCTATGATTTCCTCAAGTCTTCCCTCCACAATCTCTATGAACTTGCGGCTCTCCACCGACCTCTCGGCATCGATGGGAAGCATGAGTGTATTGTCTATCTCTGCGTTGTCCGTATAGGCATTGCCGTATTTCAGTTTCATCTTCTCCGCCTCACTCTCTTCCATTTGCAGAGATGCGATGTCCTTTGTGATGTTGTTGCTACCCAAAGGTATCACCGCAAGATGGCGAAGTATGTTCTTACTATATACAGACACCGTGGTTGTGTCGGCGCCGATATCTACCAGCGCACATCCGGAGCGGCGTTCGGCCTCGGTGAGTACGCTATCGGCCAAGGCCAACGGAGCGAGATACATCTCTGCCACGTTTATCTCCGCTGCCTCAAAGCACGTGTTCAGGTTCTTATAGAACTTCTTGCGCTGCAGGATGTTCAAGAAGTTGCCTTCAAGGCGACTACACTGTATGCCCACCGGGTCGAGCTGTAGCTGCGAGTCAACCTTATATTCCTGTTCGGCAGCATCAAGGATTTCCTGGTCAGGATATTTCATGCTCCTGTTAGCGTCCATTATGCCTATCACCATCTCCTGCGTAACCTTAGTGTCGGGCGCAAGGTCTTTGGCAATGACATTCCTGACACTACGTATCGACTGTCCTCCAACCCCTACATACACCTGAGTTATCTCCGCTTTAAGCTGTGCAGTAAGCTTCTGTATTATGGTCTTTATGCAAAGGGCCGTCTTGTCGATATTGTTCACGACCCCTTTCTTGATGAAAGAGGCCGAGTCCTCCTTGACAACCGCGAGGATGTTGATGCTTCCGTCGAGGTTCTTCTTTCCGGCGACACCCGTTATCTTGGATGAGCCTAACTCAATCGCTACTATAAATTCAGCCATCTTTTATTGTCCTTCTGTATTGTTTTGTTTCCTTTTGCAAATGATTTGATTGTAAAACTCCACGCTTATGTAGGAGTACTTGTTCCATCCGGCTTGACTCAACCCATACTTGTAGAACTTCTCCATACGTTTGAGCTTGCTCTGCACGGAGGTAGGTTCACCCAGATATACGATATGGTCGCCCACCCTTGGCACTATCTCCATGGAGCCGTCGGCCAGCACATTTATCTGTACCACTTGGTTGCTCCAGAATTTGTCGGAGGCTATGTGACTTCCCACGCGCGACAACACCTTGCAAGCATATTTGCGGTCAATGTGACCTGTGGCAATGATGATGTCAGCTACATACTTAGTGTTGGGCATCAGACCTCCGTGATTGTCCACATAATAGTCGTCGCCGTTGTCGGCCTTCACCCTCACCACGGGCGTGCGCTGCGTCAGAGTGACACACACATTCCCGCCTCCTGTCTTGTAGCACTGCGCATCGTCAACGAAGGGGCTGTTGCACAAGAACTCCTCCATTTGCCTCGTGTTTATGCTCTGCAGAGGCTTGCCAAGTGGATATAGGTGCTTGCTCTCCAGCAGTTTCTTTATCTCGTCGGCATTGAGAAAGCCATTGGAAAGACCGCCTTTTATGTCAATCTTCACCTGTCGGCACACTGCATCGTCGCCATAAGGCTTGTTGAAGATGGTCATCGCCAACAGCAGATAGACGGCTATCACAACGTCGGCAACCACTATGGCGGCTTTCTTCCACTTGAATGTCATCTACGTTCCAATATCTTGGTAATCTGTGGCACATAGTTGTCGAGGTCGCCTGCGCCAAGCACCACAAGAACATCGAAGTCGTGGTTCTCAACGAAGCCAAGCACATCCTCCTTGCGTATCATCTGCTTGGACACACCAAGCTTCAGATTGTCGTAGATAAGCTTTGAAGTCACTCCAGCTATCGGCTTCTCCCTTGCCGGATATATGTCGCAGAGCACCACCTCGTCGAGCAGGCTCAGGCTGTCGGCGAAGTCCTTGTAGAAGTCGCGTGTCCTCGTGTAGAGGTGCGGCTGGAATATGGCCGTTATCTTCCTGTCCTTGTACAGCTCGCGTATGCTCTTCGCACTCTGATATATTTCTTTCGGGTGATGGGCATAGTCGCTCAAGAACACTATGCGGTCGTTCTTTATCTTGAAGTCGAAGCGGCGGTCCACTCCCCCATAGGTCTTCATGCCGTAGCGCAGCTCGTCGGCCGTGCAACCGTTCAGTTGGGCCATAGCCATGGCGGCAATGCCATTGTCAACATTAATAGGTATAGGCTGCCCAAGGCTTATGTTTGTCACAGTTTCTATGGGCGACATGAAGTCGAACGTTATTTCACCATTGCCTATCCGTATGTTCTCCGCATGGAAGTCGCCCTTGTCGCGACTATACTCGTAGCGCTTCACCCCCGGCTGCAGGTCGGCCTGCATCTCCAAGTCGGTGTGTATGATGAGAGCGCCGCCAGGCTGAATGAGCGAAGAGTACTTGCGGAAACTCTCCAAATAGGCTTCTTTGGTGCCGTAGATGTCGAGGTGGTCGGGATCGGTGG
>CAVHDN010000087.1:0-8058 GCA_963634315.1 Flexilinea sp.
ATGGTGACCCTGTGGCCTGGATTTCCGCCGATGTCTTCCTCATTCCCTGCATGCTGTGGCTATACCGACATCTAAGGCGAAAGCTCCATCCTTTCTAACTTTTGCCCCTTAATCAATGGTACTTCAAAGTTTTATAAGTAATTTTGCACCTGTCTGCCCGACAGCATGCATTGGCGTTTGGTGGGCGAACAGCAGAAAAGGGAAAAAATACAAAGAAAAGATATGGAATACAACTTTAGGGAGATTGAAAAGAAGTGGCAAAAGAGGTGGGTGGAGCAGAAAACCTACCACGTGACTGAAGACTGCGAGAAAAAGAAGTACTATGTGCTCAACATGTTCCCCTACCCCTCTGGGGCAGGACTCCACGTGGGCCATCCCCTCGGCTACATAGCCTCCGACATATACGCCCGCTACAAGCGTCTGCAGGGCTTCAACGTGCTCAACCCCATGGGCTACGACGCCTACGGACTGCCCGCCGAGCAGTATGCCATACAGACGGGACAGCACCCGGCCATAACTACGGTGAACAACATAAACCGCTACCGTGAGCAGCTCGACAAGATAGGCTTTTCGTTCGATTGGGACCGGGAGGTGCGCACGTGCGACCCCGCCTACTACCACTGGACGCAGTGGGCTTTTCAGAAGATGTTCAACAGTTTCTACTGCAACAAGTGCGGCAAAGCGCAGCCCATAGAGAAGCTCGTGGCCCACTTCGAGGAGAAAGGCACCGAGGGGCTCGATGTGGCACAGACCGAGGAACTGAGCTTCACCGCCAGCGAGTGGAAGGCGATGGACGAGAAAGAGAAGCAGCAGACACTGATGAACTACCGCATAGCCTACATAGGCGAGACGATGGTGAACTGGTGTGCCGGACTGGGCACGGTGCTGGCCAACGACGAGGTGGTGGACGGCGTGTCGGAACGCGGGGGCTATCCCGTGGTGCAGAAGAAGATGCGCCAGTGGTGTCTGCGCGTGAGTGCCTACGCACAGCGTCTGCTCGACGGACTCGACACGATAGACTGGACTGACTCGCTCAAGGAGACGCAGCGCAACTGGATTGGCCGCTCCGAGGGCACGGAGATGGTGTTCAAAGTGGCCGGCAGCGATGCCGCGTTCACTATATTCACCACACGCGCCGATACCATCTTCGGCGTGACCTTCATGGTGCTCGCTCCCGAGAGCGAACTCGTGGCGCAGCTCACCACCGAGGCACAGAGCAAGGCCGTGGCCGACTATGTGGCGGCCACGAAGAAGCGCACCGAGCGCGAACGCATATCCGACAGGAAGGTGTCGGGCGTGTTCAGCGGCTCCTATGCCATAAACCCTTTCACGGGAGAGAAGATTCCCATCTGGATTTCCGACTATGTGCTGGCCGGCTACGGCACAGGAGCCATCATGGCTGTGCCTGCCCACGACTCGCGCGACTACGCTTTCGCCAAGCACTTCCAACTGCCCATAGTGCCGCTCATTGAGGGAGCCGACGTGAGCGAGGAGAGCTTCGATGCAAAGGAGGGCACGGTGGTGAACTCACCCGCTGCAGGCACCAAGGCCCTCGACGGATTCTCGCTCAACGGTCTCAGTGTGAAGGAGGCCATAGCCGCCACCAAAGAGTTTGTGACCAAGCATCATCTGGGCCGAGTGAAGGTGAACTTCCGTCTGCGCGACGCCATCTTCTCACGTCAGAGATATTGGGGAGAGCCGTTCCCCGTATATTACAAGGACGGCATGCCCTACATGATACCAGAGGACAAACTGCCGCTCGAATTGCCCGAGATAGACAAGTATCAGCCCACGGAGACTGGCGAGCCGCCATTGGGCCACGCCAAGAAGTGGGCATGGGACACCGTGGCCGAGAAGGTGGTGGAAAAGTCGTTCATTGACGACAAGACCGTGTTCCCGCTAGAGCTGAATACCATGCCAGGCTTCGCAGGCTCGTCGGCCTACTACCTGCGCTACATGGACCCGAAGAACGACAAAGCCCTCGTATCGGCCGAGGCCGATGCCTACTGGCAGAATGTTGACCTCTACGTGGGCGGCACAGAGCACGCCACGGGTCACCTGATATACTCCCGTTTCTGGAACAAGTTCCTGCACGACTATGGAGTGTCGTGCAAGGAGGAGCCTTTCCAAAAGCTCGTAAACCAAGGCATGATACAGGGCCGCTCCAACTTCGTCTATCGCATAAACAACGACGACCACTCGAAAGCTCCGGTGTTTGTAAGCTTCGGGCTCAAGGACCAGTATGACACAACACCGATACATGTTGACGTGAACATAGTGAGCGGTGATGTGCTCGACGTGGAGGCGTTCAAGGCTTGGCGACCGGAATACCACGACGCGGAGTTCATGCTCGAAGACGGCAAGTATGTGTGCGGCTGGGCAGTGGAGAAGATGTCGAAGTCGATGTTCAACGTGGTCAACCCCGACATGATAGTGGAGCGCTACGGAGCCGACACTCTGCGTCTGTATGAAATGTTCCTCGGTCCCGTGGAGCAAAGCAAGCCGTGGGATACAAACGGCATCGATGGTTGCCACCGCTTCCTGAAGAAGCTCTGGGCTCTGTTCTACGAGAACCGCACCGACAAGTTCCTGCCCAACGATGAGCAGCCCACCGACGCACAGCTCAAGAGTGTGCACAAGCTGATAAAGAAAGTGACCCACGACATAGAGCACTTCAGCTACAACACGAGCATATCGGCGTTCATGATTGCCGTGGGCGAGCTGGCTCAGACCAAGTGTCACAACAAGGAGTTGCTCCGCGATCTCGTGGTGCTCATTGCTCCGTTCGCGCCCCACATGGCCGAGGAGCTATGGGAGGCACTGGGCGAGACGGGCAGCGTGTGCGACGCAAAGTGGCCGCAGTGGAACGAGGCTTATCTCGTGGAGAACCATATGCAGCTCACCATCTCGTTCAACGGCAAGGCGCGCTTCCAGATGGAGTTTGCGGCCGACGCCGACAACGCCTCGATAGAGAGCACAGTGCTTGCCGACGACAGGTCGGCCAAATACATCGGCACAGGCAAGGTGGTGAAGGTCATCATAGTGCCCAAGCGCATTGTAAACATCGTGGTGAAATAGAAAGCAATGAGAGGGATTGGGAAAGCATTGGCAGGCGAGGCCAAAGAGTATGTGAACATCACGTTCGGGCTCTTGCTCTACACGTTTGCATTCACCGTGTTTCTCCTGCCCTACAAGATTGTGGTGGGCGGCGTGACTGGTTTGGGAGCCATAGTGTTCTACGCCACGCGGTTTCCCGTGCAGTACACCTTCTTCATAGTCAACGCCGTGCTCATAGTGGTGGCGCTGCGCATACTTGGCTGGCGGTTTCTGATGAAGACCATCTACGCCACGTTCATGCTCACCGCCATGCTGGAGTTCGCCCAAGACGTGGTGGTGCTGCCTAACGGCGAGTTCTACAAGCTATTGGGCGAGGGCAACGACTTCATGTCGCTCATCATAGGCTGCATGCTCTCGGGCACGGCCCTCGCTACAGTGTTTCTCAACAACGGCAGCACCGGCGGCACCGACATTGTGGCCGCCGTGGTCAACAAGTACTGCAACATCTCGCTCGGCCGCGTGCTCATACTCGTTGACCTCTGCATCATCAGCAGCAGTTTGTTTATCGACACCTTCGGCCCGATAGAAGTGCGTTGCCAGAAGGTGGTGTTCGGCCTGTGCACCATGTTCATAGAGTGTCTCATGCTCGACTACGTGATGAACTCGCAGAGGCAGAGCGTGCAGTTCTTCATCTTCTCGAGGAAATATCAGGAGATTGCCTACGCCATAACGCAGAGCACCGACCACACGCTCACCATACTCGACGGGCACGGATGGTACACGGGCAAGGAGCGCAAGGTGCTCGTGCTGCTAGCCAAGAAGAGCGAAAGCGTGCAGATATTCCGACTGATAAAGATGATAGACCCAGAAGCCTTCGTCAGCCAAAGCAGCGTCATAGGTGTCTATGGTGAGGGTTTCGATGCGATAAAGGTGAAGGTGAAGCATAAGAAGGAGGAGCGACAGAAGGAGTGATACAAATCTTGCTTATGGAATTTGGAACAAGAGGAAGACGGTTGGCGACAGTATGCCTGTTGGCAATTTTGTGTTGCGGCACGTGCATGGCACAATATGAGCGGACTTGCGTGAAGCGCGACGCCAGTGCCTACCACAACAATGCGAACTACGATGAAGCCAAGGTGCCCGAATATTCTCTGCCCGACGTGATGCAGTGCCTGTCAGGCGAACGAGTGAACAGCAAAGAGCAATGGGAAACAGTGAGGCGACCGGAACTCTTAAACCTGTTCACCGAATTTATGTACGGACGGCAGCCTGCTCCTGATTCCACATTCCGTGTCCAGACCGATGGTCCCGACAAGAAGCTGAAGAGTCTAAAGGCTCTGCGCCGCGACATCATCA
Source organism: Flexilinea sp. (assembly GCA_963634315.1). GTDB lineage: Bacteria > Bacteroidota > Bacteroidia > Bacteroidales > Bacteroidaceae > Prevotella. Next base: position 4,414 of record CAVHDN010000087.1, read on the forward strand.
TGCATCTCACCGCCGACGGGCCCGATGTCACTTTGTCTATAATATGGCGCAACAACGGAAAAAAGACGGTACCGCACAAAACGATTCTCGGCCTGTCGTTCGTCCCCACCGATTCCATTCTTATAGTACATGCCGACGGGTCGTTGCCCAAAGGAACTGAGGCATGGCAGGTGGACTCACTGCTTGCCCACGACTATGCACTTGCCATTTTCTGCTACACTGATGCCGAAAAGGACAAGGCTAAGGATGATTTTAAGTCAAGTCTGCTGCACCGCCACTTCTATAAACCGGCACAGCAATATCCTCTGCCCAACGAATGGGGAGCTCTTGCATGCTGGGCGTGGACGGCGAGCAGAGCCGTAGATGCTATGGAGCGGTTGGCAGCAGATGTGGTCAAGACTAACGACATTGCCATTATGGGCCACTCTCGGTTGGGCAAGACAGCATTGTGGGCAGGTGCAACCGACCAGCGGTTCTGTGCTGTCGTGGCCGTAAACTCTGGCTGTTGTGGAGCAGCATTGTCAAGGCGATGCTTTGGCGAAACGCTGGAGTGCGTGAATGAGTTGTCCTATCAATGGTTCTGCGGCAACTTCCGCCAGTTCAGTCACAGAGAGGAATATCTGCCATTCGACCAGCATGAACTACTGGCTCTTATAGCCCCGCGCCAACTCATAGTAATCAGCGGAACAGAGGATTTGTGGGCCGACCCAAAGGGCGAAGAGTTGGGATGCACTTACGCACGTCCCGTATTCAACCTTTACGGCAAGTCGGAAGCCATTGCCTACCGACTGCGCCAAGGGCCGCACGCAGTGCTGAAAAGCGACTGGAGCTTCATTCTGAAAACGTTGGCCCATTAAGATGCTTATGTGGCGGATTTTATTTAATTTTGCGCCGCCGTACATAAAAAGTGTACACTACATTTAATCACATGACAAAGAAGATTGCCTATCTCTTGCTGGCACTGCTCATGATGAGCCTGCCGGCATCAGCCGTGTTGAAGGAGAAAAACCTCGCTTCGACCCTTTCAGTGTTGTGCGCCGAGCTTGAGACCTCTTTCAACGAACAGAAAGAGAACATCGCCCGCTACAACCAGTTTGCCGAGATACAACACAAACAGATGGTATCGCTCATGCAACGCAGCGACCAAATCAGCCTAATGCTCTATTCGCAGCAGAGCGACTTCACGTTCGACATGACCTATGCCTGCCATGAAGCCACACAGCTCTACCACGACTTCAACAAGCGCCGCATGCCCTACGACCGCATACTGCAGAGGATGAACAGCGAAATAGAACGCTACACGTCGCTCATTGAGTCGCTCCAATCCATTCCCCCTCGCATAGGCGATGACAACATGCCGCCCAAGGACGGCAAGAAGCCTGAGACCGGCAAAGACGGACAAAAAGGCGGGTCTAAGGGCGGACAAAAGGATGCGCCATTCATGCTCGACAAGCAGGGGCAGAACGAACGCTCTGCCTGCCTGGATTATGCCGTTGCACTGCGCCGCAATCTCGAGAATATGAAGTCGAGTGTGATTCGCGACAGCGAGCACTACAAGATGATATCCACCAAACTGAAGAAGGTGAACGACTATGCCCTCCGCCGCTACAACTCCATTCAGCAGGGCATCTTCGTCAACGGCGACGACAACTACTTCCAGGTGATTCAGTCACTGCCCCGCTATGTAAACAACGCCAAGGCCGACGTGTCGCAGAAGTACAACACCGAGAAGGTGAAGACGAGCAGCGGCAAGACGCGCGTAGTGCGCTCCCAGTGGCGCGGCCCCATCGTGATGGGTCTCGTCGTGTTCATGGTGTTCTATATCATCGTGGCCGCTTTGTTGAGCAATGTCATAGTGCGCTGGCTCGTGCCGAAGCGCTTCCGCACCGAGGAGTTCATGAAGAAGAAGGTGTGCCTCATTCTGGCCACTGCCATGATTATCTTCGCCATCACAATCATGGTGGCCCGCGCGTTCCTCTATCAGAACTTCTTCCTGATGGCCTCAAAGCTGCTCATAGAGTTCTCGTGGCTGCTCAGTGCCATTTTCATATCTCTGCTAATACGTCTGTCGGGCGACCAGATCAAGAGCGGCTTCCGCATCTACACTCCGATGATGCTGATGTCGTTCATCGTGATTGCCTTCCGCATAGTCTTCATTCCCAACAACCTTGTGCAAGTAATTTTCCCTCCCATACTGCTGGTGTTCACACTGTGGCAGTGGAATGTCATCACACGCCACAACGACAATATTCCCAAGAGCGACATTTTCTACACGTGGATATCACTCGTGCTGATGGTCGTATCCACTTGCGTGGCATGGTATGGCTATACGCTGCTCTCCGTGCAGATGCTCATCTGGTGGACGTTCCAGCTCACCTGCATACAGACCATCACCTGCATCTACGACTTGCTCGCCATGTATGAGGAGCGCGTCATGTCGCCCCGCATAGGCGAGAAAGTGCCCAAACACGCCATCAACGCCAGCATAAACATTCTCGAGGCCATCCGCACGCGCCATGAGAAGCATGTGAACAAGACGTGGGCCTACGACTTCCTGTCGATGGTGCTGGTGCCTGTGCTCGGTGTGTTCTCCATCTTCTTCAGCATCTGGTGGGCGGCCGACGTGTTCGACCTCACCGATACCGTGGTGAAAATCATGATGAGCAACTTCCTCAACGTGCCCGACGTGGTGCAGCTCTCGCTCGCCAAGCTAGTGGCCGTGGCATCGATGTTCTTCCTATTCCGCTATCTCAACTATCTCATCAAGGCCCTCTACCACAAGTATCACAAGTCGAAGATTGTAGTAAACGGCAAGCCCAACTTCACGTTGGCCAACAACATCATAACCATCCTTGTATGGGGCAGTTATTTCATCATCTCCATAAAGTTGCTGAGAATTCCATCTACAGCCATCTCCGTGATTTCTGCAGGCCTCGCCACTGGTGTCGGCTTCGCCATGAAAGACTTGCTGGAGAATTTCTTCTACGGCATTTCACTGATGACGGGGCGTGTGCGCGTGGGTGACTTCATTGAGTGCGACGGCATACGCGGAAAGGTGGACAGCATCACCTATCAGAGCACGCAGGTAGTCACAGCCGACGGTTGCATCATAGCTTTCCTCAACAGTTCGCTCTTCAGCAAGAACTTCAAGAACATCACCAAGAATCATAGTTACGAGATGGTGCAGGTGCCTGTGGGCGTGGCCTACGGCTCCAATGTGGACGAGGTGCGCAAGATGCTCATAGAGGCAGTGGGCGCTCTGAAACAGAAGCAGGCCGACGGGCGTGACATCATCAGCAGCAAGAAACCCATTGATGTGGTCTTCAGTGACTTTGGCGACAACAGTGTGAACCTCATCCTTACCTACTGGGTGCTTGTGGATCAAAAGTTCGGCATGACGGGTAAGGTGAAGGAGGTGATTTACAATACACTCAATGCCCACAACATTGAGATTCCGTTCCCGCAGCGTGACCTACACATTCGCACAGTGGACTCAGCAATTCCTGTGGCCAACTCTGCGACTCCTGCGGCTAAGAAAGGATAGAGGGTTAGCCCTCTCTGAAAGGTTCTCGGGTCGCATTTGACGCAAAGCCGAAGTGCGACCTTAGCGCAAGGGGTGCAGCTTGGAAATCTGCACCTACTACA
>CAVHDN010000088.1:0-8049 GCA_963634315.1 Flexilinea sp.
ACCAAAACGCTTAAGAAAGTGAGCTAAAATTGGTACAACGAACTGGACACCCTACCAAATAGAGTATGTTCATCGCGGTTTTGTTATCTTATGTTTCTGAATAGTTCGTCAAAGTGTCCGAAAGCCATTTGATGCGCATCGGCGGTCTCCATCCAGCAGAGCGGCGTGTCGTGATACATCGAGGCGACAAGCGTGAACGTGCTCGGCGGACCTATGAGATAGTCGCACTGCGACAGCAGACAGAGGTCTTCACCGGGATTGCCTTGTGGAAAGCGCACTTCCACATTAGGAAGATGGCTGGTGTAATAGTCTTTGTCGAGAGCAGGGTCGTTGCCGCAGACATAGACCACTATGCGCCCTCCTGGATGCAAAGAGGCGAAGTGGCGGACGTAGGCCACATAGACATCGTCGGCATAGAAGTACTTGCCGCCGCACCATGTGCGATAGTCGCCACGGCGGATGTGCAGTCCAAGGCGGATAGAGCACCCTTTCGGCAATTCTAAACATGGCTTCAACGCTTCGTATATATGTGGTTTAAAGGCGAAGAGCCTGCGTATCTCATCAAGATACTTTATGAACAAGTCGTAGAAGCGCACCTCCCAACCCTCCACAACCAAGTTCTTCCTACTCTCCAACAAGGCCATAGCCTCAGGATTGCCGTCGGGACAATGGAAAGCGGCCTCGGGCAGCAAACCAAGCTTGGCTGCATATTTGGCGAAAAGGTAAGTGGGAAAGTTGTGCCTTGGCATGTCACATATGGCGAAGTAGTTGTACTTGTAGCAGAAGCGCATGGACACCGCACTGCGACCATGCTCCCTTGCCCAAGCATAGACATGGCCAAACTGAAGGATGTTGTTGCACATCCGTCCCTTGTCTCTAACGTATATCATAGGGGCCTTTCAGCTAAATCTCATCTTCTTTGTCTCTGGGTCTATCACCCTCTCCCACTCCTCACGCGTGCGCTTCCATCGATTGTGACTCCACAGCCAGAACTGCGGTTGGCGCTGTATGGTCTGCTCCAGGGCTCGCATGTAAAGCTCCGTAACGCCGAACTCCGGCAGAGAGTCGGGCTCGGAGGTGAGAAGCTTGAACTCCGCCGTGTAGTAGCCGCGCCTGTCGCGTCGCACGTCAAGGTAATAGACATCGAAGCCAGCCTTGCGGGCTATGCGTTCAGTGCCGGTAAACACGGGCGTGTCGTGGTGGAGGAATGGAGTCCAGTAGTGTATGTTGTTCCAGAAAGGCGCTTGGTCGGCAATGAAGCCTATGACAATCTGCCTGTGCTCCTGCCGATACTTCACAATGCGGCGCAGCGTCTCGGCCATAGGTATGCTTACAGCACCAAACCTTCCCCTAAGGCGCAGGAACAGTCTGTCGAAAGCATGGTTCTCCAACGCGTGGTAAATCTGCCCGCACACTGCAGCGTCGCCCATGGCCAACGGCAGCGAGGTTATCCACTCCCAGTTGCAGTAGTGGCCGAGATAGACGGCGCAAGAGCGCCCCTTGGCCACCGACGCCTTGACCTGCTCCACATTGACAAACCTCATGCGGCGGCGCATCTGCCGCTCACTCATGGTGTAGAGTTTGACCGTCTCCACCAGATAGTCGCAAAACCAAGAGTAGAACCCGTGCTCAATGGCCCTGCGCTCGTCGGCGCTTTTCTCGGGAAAGCAGTCGGCAAGGTGCTTCCGCACGAGTGGACGGCGGTAGCGCACTATGTAATATATAATAAGGTATAGACCGTCGCTCACCAGATAGAGCAATCGCAGAGGCAAAAGCGACAACAGGCGGAGAAGGGCCGAGGTCAAGTGATACACTATGTTCATGGATAAAGGCTGGTTGTTAGCTTCAATGTTTTCTTATAACAGACGTGTTCTAATAATTCCACGCCTACAGGCTGCGCACGTCTGTTCCTCACAGGCTCTGCATATCGTTGAGCCGTTTGTAGTGACCGTTGAGGGCCAACAGCTCGTCGTGGGTGCCACGTTCCACTATGCGCCCCTCGTGCACCACACATATCTCGTCGGCGCTCTTTATGGTGGAAAGGCGGTGGGCTATGGCCACGGTGGTGCGAGTCTTCATGAGTCGTTCAAGCGCATCCTGCACCAGACGCTCACTCTCAGTGTCGAGAGCCGACGTAGCCTCGTCGAGAATGAGTATGGGCGGGTTCTTCAGTATGGCCCGCGCTATGCTCACACGCTGCCGCTGTCCACCCGAGAGCCGTCCGCCACGGTCGCCGATATTGGTGTCGAAGCCCTGCTCCGAGCCCATTATGAAGTCATAGGCATTGGCTATGCGCGCCGCTTCGCTTATCTGCTCCTGCGTAGCGTTGTCCACACCAAAGGCAATGTTGTTGCGGAAAGAGTCGTTGAAGAGTATGGCCTCCTGGTTCACGTTGCCTATCAAGCTGCGCAGGTCGTGCAGACCAAGGTCTTTCACGTTTATGCCGTCGATGAGCACCTCGCCCTCCTGCACGTCGTAGTAGCGCGGAATGAGGTCAACGAGCGTTGACTTGCCGCCGCCACTCTGTCCCACGAGAGCCACCGTCTTGCCCTTTTCTATCACGAGGTTGATGTCGCGCAGCACCCACTTCTGGTCGTACTTGAACGACACATGGCGGAACTCTATGCTCCGGGCAAACTCGCCGATGTGCTTGGGATGCTCCGCCTCGCGTATATTGCTTTCAGCCTTCAGTATCTTATCGACACGCTCCATCGAAGCGAGTCCCTTGGGAATGTTGTATCCAGCACGTGAGAACTCCTTCAGCGGATTGATTATGCTATAGAGTATGACGAGATAGTAGATGAACGTGGGGCCCGAGAGGGCGTAGTTGTTGAGCACAAGCACACCGCCGAACCACAACACTGTGACTATCATGACCGTTCCGAGAAACTCGCTCATGGGGTGCGCCATCTGCTGGCGGATGTTCACCCGCATGATATTGTCGCGATAGGCCGAGTTGATGCTGTCGAAGCGGTCGTTCATCTTGCGCTCCGCACAGAACGCCTTTATGATGCGCAGTCCGCCGAGCGTCTCCTCCACTTGGCTCATGGTGTCGCTCCACAGAGCCTGTGCCTTTATGGAGTTCTGCTTCAGCTTGCGCCCCACGTAACCCATGAACCAACCCATGAGCGGCACTATGGCGAGGGTGAACAGCGTGAGCTGCCAACTGATGAAGAGCAGTGTAGCGAAATAGGCTATGATGAGCACGGGGTTCTTGAAGAGCATGTCGAGCGACGACATGATGGAGTTTTCTATCTCGCCCACATCACCGCTCATGCGCGCGATGATGTCGCCCTTGCGCTCCTCGGAGAAGAAGCCCAGCGGCAAGGATGTTATCTTCTGGTAGAGTTGGTTGCGTATGTCGCGCACCACGCCAGTGCGTATGGGGATGATGGTGGCCGACGAGAGGAAGTAGGCGGCGGTCTTCAGAAATGTCATTACGGCAAGGAAGAGGCCGATGACCAGCAGGGTTGTGGTGGGGCCGAAGTCGGCTGTGAGCGTGTTGACGTAATAGTTGAGATTGTTTGACAGCACCTCCTTCATGTCGCCCGCGCCCCACTCCATCAGTTGCGTGGCGGTGTTGGCGTCGCCTGTCTTGAAGAGTATCTGCAAGATGGGTATTATGGCGGCAAAGGAGAAGATATTGAGCACCGCCGAGAGAATGTTGAACACCACCGACAGCACCAGATACTTCTTGTAGGGCGGCACGAAACGGCGCAACACTCCGATGAACTCCTTCATATAATGGTTTTATTGGTTGTCTAAGTCTTTTTGACGTATTGTCTTCAGGCGTGCTCTATGACGGCTCGCCCTTTGCCTTTATTCGGCAATCTCCTCGCCCATGAGCGTGGCACTGGTGGAGGAGGTTATGCGCAGGCGTACGGTGTCGCCTATATGGTGAGAGCCCTTGTCGAACACCACCACCTTGTTCTGTCCCGTGCGCCCGAACAACTGTTGGCGCGACCGCTTGCTGAAGCCCTCCACAAGCACGTCGAACACCTTGCCCTCATCGCGGCGGTTGGCCACGGCCGACATCTCCGTCTGCAAGTGTATGAGCTCGTTCAAGCGACGTATCTTCACCTCCTCGGGCACATCGTCGGGCAGATGCTTCGAGGCGTAAGTACCCGGGCGCTCGCTGTACTTGAACATGAAGGCAGAGTCGTAGCCCACCTCACGCATGAGGTCGAGCGACTGCTGGTGGTCTTCCTCCGTCTCGCTGTGATAGCCCACGAAGATGTCGGTGGAGAGTCCGCAGTCGGGCACTATGCGCCTTATGGCCTCCACACGTCCCAGATACCACTCGCGGGTGTATTTGCGGTTCATCAGCTTGAGAATCCTGTCGCTGCCGCTCTGCACCGGCAGATGAATGTGATGACAAACGTTGGGCATGTCGGCTATCACGTGCAGCGTCTCGTCGCTCATGTCCTTGGGATGACTCGTGGTGAAGCGCACTCTCATCTCCGGCACTGCCTCGGCCACCATGCGCAGCAACTGCGGGAAGCCCACCGCCGAGCCTTTCGCCGTGTCGTCGAAGCGGTAGGAGTTGACGTTCTGCCCGAGCAGAGTGACCTCACGGAAGCCCCGGTCGCGCAGGTCGCGCACCTCACGCAGCACACTCTCCACATCACGACTGCGCTCTCTGCCGCGAGTGTAGGGCACTATGCAATAGTGGCAGAAGTTGTTGCAGCCGCGCATGATGCTCACGAAGCCGCCTGTCTTCGTGCCACAGATGCGCTGCGGCACCACGTCGCGATAGGTCTCGGTGGTTGACAGTTCTATGTTTATGGCCTTATGGCCCGTCTCCGCCGCCGCTATGAGCTCAGGCAGCGAGAGATAGGAGTCGGGGCCGGCCACGAGATTGGCGTGGTGGTTTTCAATCAGGTCGTCCTTCACTCGCTCGGCCATGCAGCCAAGCACCCCGAGTATAATGGGGCGGCCAAGCTTCTTGCGCTCGGCGTTGAGCGTGTCGAGACGGTTGTATATCTTCTGCTCGGCATTGTCTCTCACCGAGCAAGTGTTGAGGAACACCGCGTCGGCCTCGTCGAGCGTGTCGCAAAGCTCATAGCCGGCCATCTGCATGACCGACGCCACTACCTCCGAGTCGGCCACGTTCATCTGGCACCCGTAGGTTTCTATAAACAGTTTCTTCATTCTCGTTTTCTCGTTACTCTTTAGGGCAAGGTCACTTCACAAGCACCTTGCTTGCCGCACCGCCACGCTTCACTATGTTCAGTCCGCTGCGCACGCCGCTGGTGCGTCGGCCTTGCGCATCGTAGAACTCTGCCGTGGAGCCTTGGCTGAAGGCCTCGCTATTGGCCACATGTACAATGCCGTTGGTCTGGTCGGCCATGGCCTTGTTTATGTCGGAAGCCGACAAGACGCGGTTGTATATGCGCACATCGTCGATGTAGCCCTGCAACAGCGGGTCGGCCTTGAACTGGCTGCGACCAATGTAGTTGAGCACAGGGGCGATGTCGGAGGGACTGATATTGACGGATGTGGAAGAGGCCACCTCCTCGCCGTTGACAAAGACAGCGGCACGGCCTCCGCCCAACGTCACGGCCACATGAGTCCAGCGTGCAGCCGGAAGGCGCGAGGGACAGTCGAGCGTCTGCTCGTCGCCGCCGTTCTTCACCGCCAGGCGCATCACCCCGTCGCCGCAGCGCGGCGTGAGGAACATGTAGTGGTCGGTGTCGGTGCCGAAGTCGAACAGCCTCGTCCACTGCTTTGTGGAGTTGGTCCACTTCACCCACATGGCCACGGTGAGTTCCTCGCTGTTGGCCACCTCATAGGGCAGCTGCACATAGTTGTCGGTGCCGTTGAGCAGGAGCGACCGCTCGCCCGACTGGTGGTCGGCGGCATAGGTGGCGGAGCCGTGCAGCGCAGCGTCCATCATGTTTTCCGTAGCGTCGTTGAGACTGCCATCGAAGTGCCAGCGGGCCACCATTGCGGCACTGCCTGTGGGAGTGGCCTCTGTGGTGGACGAAGCCTCGGAGCGGTTGTCGGCCTTGTCGGTGGCTATTATCTTATAGGTATAAGAGTGCCCCTGTCGGCACGTGTTGTCGGTGAAACTGTTTCCGCCTATGCCCCGCGCTATAGTGTTCCAGTCGTCGAGGCCTGTCTCGGTGCGCAGCACCATGTAGCCGTCGAGGTCACTGTCGGTGCCCATGGTCCACTGCAGGGTCACCGACGCCGTGTTGGCCTCGGCCCGCAGTCCCTGCGGCTGCTTCGGGGGCGTGGTGTCGTAGGTGGCCGCAGCGTCTATGATGCGCCACAGCTGACGGTCGCGGTTGGCGGCGTTGAGCAGGGTGTCCTGCACCACATACACATGGTTGATGGCATATTTCGACTTGGAGGTGAGGTAGAGTGCGCTCTCGCGGTTGCGCAGGTAGTAGCAGCCGTCGCCAGCATATACAGGATACCATTGCTGGTTCGACGTGGGAGTGTCGTTGGCGTAGGCTATGACCTCGGCACCGGGCAAGCAGGAATAGTTCTTCACATCCACATGGCGACCATCACCAGCCGATGTGATGTAGCAAAAACTGTAGTCGCCGCCTATGCGACTGTCCACGGGGCCCACCTTCCACTGCTGTGTGGCGGGCGTAGCGGCGGTCTGCTTGGTCAGGTCGATGGCATCGGCCGACTGCGTGAGCAGCGTGCCCGTGGCTCGGTTCACAATCTTGTAGGTCCCGTCGAGCACCTTCGACGGCACATCCTCGCCCCACACTATGTCCACCACACGCTCGGCGTTGGTCTGTCCCGTCTGATAGCCTGTGCCGCCAGGCATCTCCACGAAAAACTCGCGCGTGGGGCCGTAGCCGTCGTAGTAGGCTGCGCGTTCCTTGTTGACAAAGAGAAAGGTGGAGGTGTTGGCCTGACGCTCCGAAGAGCCTATGAAGGCCTTCACGCGGCCGTCGTCGTGACGATAGACACTGGCGGCGGTCCACTGCGAGCGCAGTTCTTTGTAGGCTATGCGCCGTCCGTTGTTGCTCATGTCGCAGAACTCGCCGCGCGCGCGACTGTCGAAGCCCCACCACACGGCGGTCTTCATGCCGTATTCGGCTCCCACCATGGCCTCGCCCACGTTGTGCAGCTCGTCGGCGTAGGCGTGAAGCCCGTCGTCGCGCACCTCTGCGAAGAAATTGGCGTAACCCGCAAACGACCCTGCGAGCTGATGGGTGCAGCCCCAATCCACGTAGGGCTTCAGTCCGTTGTACCACTCGGAGGCGTAGTCGTCGTTGAGCGTGTTGCCGCCGGTCACGGCCACATTCTTCAGCCGGGGATATTCCTCCTTTATCTTTCGGGCTATCTCGCGCATGTCGCTGAGCGAGCCTTGCCCCCAACCATAATCAGGCTCGTTGAAGGGCGACACGGCCACCACCTTGTGGCTCGTGTTGGCTTCTATCCACGCCACGCTGGCGCTGATTAGCCTAGCCCAGTGGTCAGCGTCGGCCTTGCCGCCGGTCACGTAGTAGGAGTCTATGCCTGCCTCTTGGTCTTCGTTGAGCACGAGGTCGATGTCAGAGCCCATGATGTCGGCCACGGCGCAGCGCTGGCGCAGCATCTCCGTTTGCTGTGCGGTGAGTGCTGTGTCGCCGGTGAGCGCCTGGGTGGCCTGAAACGAGCTGCGCACCAGTGAGAGGTTCCTCCGCCCGATGTGGTTGATGCCCTTGCGCATGTTCTGCTCGCTGAGCCACGCCACGTCCATGCCCCAGCGCACAGGCAGTCGCAGGCCATCGTCGCTAGGGTCGAACGGCACCACTATGTCGCTCGCGCTCGCGGCCTGCAGCCACATGCTTGGCGAGGGGCGCTCGGCGTCCTCAGCTGCTGCAGGGGCGCAGAGGGTGAGGAGCAGGAGGGCGAGAATGGCCCTTATGGTGTGTGTCATCTTGTGTTTAGTCGCTAGTAGGAGCGTATCGGCGAAACGCGGCCTATGGTTATCGGTTGCAAATTTAACCATTTTTCTCGAATAAGGGGATAACATGTAACTATTCACTTCCTATAACGACAAAAACAGCGGCTCCATTTGCTATAAATGGCGACAATGAA
>CAVHDN010000089.1:0-8014 GCA_963634315.1 Flexilinea sp.
ATGTGGTGGGCTGCGCGCCGGCCGACAAGGACACTGACGTCAGGACGCACAAGATAACCATCAACTTCGACGAGTTCATAAAGGTGGAGGACGCCACCAACAAGGTCACCGTGTCGCCGCCGCAGATAGAGCCGCCCGACGTGAAAGCCTCGGGCAAGCGCATCATAGTTGACCTTAAGGACTCGCTGAAGGCCGACATGACCTACACGATAGACTTCTCCGACGCCATCTCCGACAACAACGAGGGCAACCCTATGGGCAACTATACCTACAGCTTTGCCACCGGAGGGCAGATAGACACACTCGAAGTGTCGGGATATGTGCTCGACGCTTCCAACCTGGAGCCGGTCAAGGGCATTCTCGTGGGCCTCTACAGCGACCTGAGCGACACAGCCTTCACCACAAAGCCACTGCTTCGTGTGGCCCGCACCGACAGTCGCGGGCGGTTTGTGGTGAAGGGCGTGGCCCCGGGCACCTATCGGGCCTACGCCCTGCAGGATGCTGACGGCAACTACCAATACACCCAAAAGAGCGAAATGCTGGCTTTCAGCCACGAAACGTTCTCTCCCTACTGCAAACCCGACATCCGCCAGGACACCATCTGGCGCGACTCGCTGCGCATAGACTCCATAGCGAGGGTGAACTATACGCACTTCTATCCCGACAACATCGTGTTGAGGGCTTTCACCGCAAAGCAAACCGACCGCTATCTGCTTAAGGCCACAAGGGAAAAGCCTGAGCGCATTGACTTCTACTTCAGCTACGGTGACACTGACTTGCCCATATTGCACGGCTTGAACTTCAACGCTGACTCCGCGTTCATAACTGAAACGACCGAAAAGCACGACACCATATTCTATTGGCTGCGCGACACTGCATTGGTGAACCGCGACACGCTGAGCATGGAGGTGACCTACATGATGACCGACAGCACTGGCTTGCTTGCGCAAAAAACCGACACGTTGGGGCTCTATGCCAAGACTCCATACGCCAAGCGCCTGAAAGAAAAGGAAAAGGAGATAGAGAAGTGGCAGAAGAGCATTGAGAAAGCCAAGAAGAAAGGCCTGCCCTACGACTCCGTAATGCCGCAAAAGGCTCTTGAACCCGCCATAAAGGCGCCGTCGGCGATGGCTCCCGACGAGAACGTGAGCGTAACAGTGCCCTCGCCGCTCGCCCGTTGCGACACGTCGGCCATACACCTCTACTCCCGTCACGACTCGCTCTGGTACAACGCCCGCTTCGAGTTCAAGCCCGTGGAGGGACGATTGCGCGAGTACGTCCTGCGGGCCGAGTGGAGACCGGGCATAGAGTACAGTCTTGAGATAGACTCTGCCGCATTTGAAGACCTGTACGGTCTTGTGTCGAAACCCATAAAGAAGGGGCTGCAGGTGCAGCAGAACGACGCTTTCGGCTCGCTTGTGGTTGAGGCCAACGGAGCGACGGGCGACACGGCGAGTGTGGTGGTGCAACTGCTCAATGGCTCCGACGCACTGGTGAAACAGACGGTCGTGGGCGACGGCACGGCCGAGTTCTTCTACCTCCAGCCAGGTACCTACTACCTCAGGGCGTTCATCGACACCAACGGAAACGGACTGTGGGACACGGGTGACTATCATGCCGACCTGCAGCCCGAAAAGGTGTTCTACTATCCCAAGCCTGTGGAGTGCAAGGCCAAGTGGGACATCACCATCAGCTGGGACATGGCCTCAACACCCGTGGAGCGGCAGAAGCCCTTGGCCATAACCAAGCAGAAACCGGGCAAGGAGAAGAAACAACGCAACCGAAACGCCGAAAGGGCACGGAGTCTCGGCATACAACAACCCCAACGATGAAAGGCAAAAGCATGAAAGCAAAGATTTTGACGGCATCGCTGTTGCTACTGATGATGGCTGCAACGGCTACAGCGCAGTGCGGAATAAAGAATACGGCGTTCAAGTCGGGCGAGTTTCTCTACTATGACCTCTACTTCAACTGGAAGTTCGTGTGGGTCAAGGTGGGCACCGCCTCCATGAGTACCGTGGCGTCGAGCCGCGACGGGCAGCAGGCTTTCCGCACAAGTCTCATAACACGAGGCAACAACAAGCTCGACAAGTTCTTCACCATGCGCGACACGCTGCTTTCCTATTGCTCCAACGACCTCGCTCCGCTCTATTTCAGGAAGGGGGCCCGTGAGGGCAGTCGCTATTATGTGGATGAGCTGTGGTACAGCTATCCCAAAGGCAACTGTCACTTGCGCCAGCACCGCATAGAGAACGACGGAAGCCACCACTGGAAGCAGTCGGAATATCGCGACTGTGTCTATGACATGATGAGCATCTTCCTCAGGGCGCGCAACTTCGACGCGTCGAAGATAAAGAAGGGCGAAAACATACCTATGCCCATCAGCGATGCCAAGCACCTGTCCAACTCGTGGCTCAAGTATCGGGGCAAGGAAAACTTCAAGGTGGAGGGCAGCAACGAGAAGTTCCGCTGTCTCGTCTTCTCGTTCTATGAGCGCGAAGACGGCAAGAACCACGAACTGCTGCGCTTCTATGTGACCGACGACGCCAACCATATTCCCGTGCGTCTCGACATGTTCCTTAGCTTCGGCTCGGCCAAAGCCTTCCTCAAGGGCTACCGCGGCGTGCGCAACCCGATGAAGGCAAAGCTGAATTAATGCGCAGGGCCAAACCAAGTCGTTATTTTTCTCACATACTAACCTAAACACAAGGAGATACAAACCATGCAGAGATATTTTGCCGACGAGCTTCGCTACGATGGCGGAATGGAATATGAGCGGTGCGGTCGCAGCGGAGTGCTGCTGCCACGCGTGAGCCTCGGCTTCTGGCACAACTTCGGAGCTGTCGATGACTACGACCGCTGCCGGGCCATAGCCCGCTACGCCTTTGACCACGGAGTGACCCACTTCGACCTTGCCAACAACTACGGCCCTCCCTACGGCAGTGCCGAGGAGACGCTGGGGCGTTTGCTCGACGACGATTTCCGTCCCTACCGCGACGAGCTGTTCATAAGCACCAAGGCTGGTTACGACATGTGGCCCGGCCCCTACGGCAACTGGGGCTCACGCAAGTATCTCATGGCGAGTCTTGACCAGAGTCTCAGGCGCATGCATCTCGATTATGTCGATTTGTTCTACAGTCACCGCTACGACCCCGACACGCCCCTTGAGGAGACCCTTCAGGCACTTGTCGATATAGTGCGCTGCGGCAAGGCCCTCTACGTGGGCATCTCCCGTTGGCCGCTCCATGCCCTGAAGGTGGCCATTCCATATCTTAGGGAGCGCAATGTTCCGTTGTTGATATACCAAGGACGACTCAACCTCATAGACCGCAGTCCGGTGGGGGAGGGCATCATCGACGAGTGCGTGCGTGAGGGAGTGGGCTTCATATCCTTCTCGCCGCTGGCCCAAGGGCTGCTCACTGACCGCTACCTCAACGGAGTGCCCGAGGACAGTCGCATGGCGAAGGCGAAGTTTCTGCGTCCCGACATGCTAACGCCCGAGCTTCTTGAGCGTTTGAGGCAGTGGAATGCTCAGGCCGAGTCGCGCGGAGAGACGCTTGCGGAGATGGCTTTGGCTTGGATTCTCCATCAGCGTGGCGTCACTTCGGTGCTTGTAGGGTCGAGCAGCACCGGGCAGCTGAGCAAAAACCTCAAGTGCATCAGCGCCGAGCCGTTTGCGGAGTGAAAAGAGCCGACTCATTAATATAATGTTACAATGGCCTGTGTTTGCGTTTTTTTGTCTTTCGTTTTCGTGGAATGCCGATTTTATTTCGTTACTTTGCAAACAGACAAATAAAATGTAAAACCAGCGTGGAATTTCAGAACACGCCTAAAACAAGACTGTTATGAAGAAGAAAAAAGGCGGTAAGCGAATGAACAAGAAGGACGTGGCTGCGGCTCTGCAGGACTTCTTTTTGGCCAATCCCAGCGGGACTTTTAACCTCAAGTATATATTCAAGACTCTAAAGCTCGACACTCATCCCTTGAAGATGCTCGCCATAGACACCATGGAGGAAATGGCGTGGGACGATTTCCTCACCAAGGTGAGCGAAAACTCCTACATGCTCAACACGAAGACGCAGGTGCAGGAAGGCACCTTCCGCCGCAAGTCTAACGGCAAGAACAGTTTTGTGCCCACCGACGGCAGTCTGCCTGTGTTTGTGGCCGAGCGAAACAGCATGGGGGCTCTTGACGGCGATACGGTGCAGGTGACCTTCCTCGCACGACGACAGAAGCACATCAAGGAAGCAATAGTGACGTCTATACTAAAGCACGCCCACGACACGCTTGTGGGTAAGCTCCGTGTGGAGGGCGACCTGGCATTCCTCGTGCCGCAGGGTAGTCTGACAGTAAACGATGTCATCATACCAAAGAGCAAGCTCAAGGGCGGCAAGACGGGAGAAAAAGCAGTGGTGAAGGTAACGCAATGGCCCGATGCCGACCACAGGAACATAATGGCCGAGGTGGTGGATGTGCTTGGCGAGCAGGGCGATAATAATGTGGAAATGCACGCCATATTGGCGCAGTACGGCTTGCCCTACACCTATCCTGAGGCTCTGGAAAAGGCCGCCGACGACATAAAGGCCGAAATTACCGAGCAGGATTTGGCCGAGAGGGAGGACTTCCGCAACGTGTTCACCTGTACCATCGACCCACACGACGCCAAGGACTTCGACGATGCGCTGTCCATACGCCGCATGGACAATGGTCACTGGGAGGTGGGTGTACACATAGCCGACGTGTCGCACTACGTGGCCGAGGGGACGCCGCTCGACAAGGAGGCGTTCAAGAGGGCCACGAGCGTCTATCTCGTTGACCGTACGGTGCCCATGCTTCCCGAACGTCTGTGCAACTTCATCTGCTCGCTCCGTCCCAACGAGGAGAAGCTGGCCTACAGCGTGATATTCGAGATGGACGACGAGGCGGAGGTGAAAGCTTGGCGGCTTGTGCACACCGTGATAAAGAGCGACCGACGTTTCGTCTATGAGGAGGTGCAGGAGACGCTTGAGAAGAATGGTGTCATAGACGGACAAGGCATGGCCGCACCGCCCGCCGGCGATGGAGGCTATGTGGGCGAATATGCTACAGAGCTAGTGCAACTCGACCGTTTGGCCAAGAAGATGCGTGAGAGGCGTTTTCAGAACGGCGCGGTGAAGTTTGACCGAGAGGAGATGCGATTCGACATCGATGAGAAAGGTAAGCCTGTGCGCTGCTACTTCAAGAAAGCGAAAGACGCCAACAAACTTGTGGAGGAGTTCATGCTGCTGGCCAACCGCACTGTGGCGGAGAGTATAGGCAGGGTGAAGCGCGGACAGAAGTCGAAGACCTTGCCTTACCGCGTACACGACCAACCCGACCCGGCCAAACTCGAGACACTGCGTAGTTTCGTGGTGAAGTTTGGCTACAAGATGAAGACCACTGGTACAAAAGGAGCTATATCGAAGAGTCTCAACGCCCTCATGGAACAATGTGCAGGACAGAAGGAGCAGAACCTCATAGAGACGGTGGCCCTGAGAGCCATGATGAAAGCCAAGTACAGTGTGCACAACATTGGCCACTATGGACTCGCCTTCGACTACTACACACACTTCACCTCGCCCATACGCCGTTATCCCGACACGATGGTGCACCGCTTGCTCACGAAGTACCAGAACGGCGGACGCTCAGCCAACAAGGACCACTACGAGGAGTTGTGTGAGCACTGCAACGAGATGGAGGTGGTGGCTCAGAATGCAGAGCGCGACTCCATAAAGTATAAGATGGTGGAGTTCATGGCCGACAAGCTGGGCAACACCTACAACGCGCACATAAGCGGCATACAGAGCTACGGCATCTATTGCGAGATTGATGATAACCATTGCGAGGGTCTCGTGCCCATGCGCGACCTCGACGACGACTACTACGACTTTGACGAGAAGAACTTCTGTCTCGTGGGGCGCCGCTTCCACCACAAGTATCAACTTGGCGACCCCGTGCGCATACAAGTGGCCAAGGCTGATGTGGAGCGTAGGCTGCTCGACTTTACCATAGCAACCGATGACGAGGACACTTCCGCCGACAAGCGAGAGACTCCACGTGAGGACAAACGCGGCGATAGGGGTGGGAGCAATCCGAAGCGCGAAAGAAGACGCAGGAGGTAGGGCATGTCCATAAGGTACACGCACAAGGAAGAGCTGTGGAACACATGGTCACACGCGGCGGGCATACTCTTGGGAGTGGCCGTCGGTGTGGCTTTTCTTGTGGTGTGCTTCCGCGACGGTAACGGTTGGGCGCGCCTTGGCGTGCTGCTCTATCTCTTCGGCATGCTCGCCTCCTATGTGGCCTCTACCGTATATCACGCCACGCCCCGCCGCAGTGTGTGTCGTGAGCGGTTGCGGCGGTGGGACCATGCGGCCATCTACTGGCACATTGCCGGTTCCTATTCTCCGCTCACCCTCATAGCCTTGCGTCAGGAAGGCGGTTGGGGGTGGGGCCTGTTTGCCTTTGTCTGGCTTTGCGCAGTGGTGGGCACGGTCATGAGTTTCGTGCGTCTTAAGGACCATAGCAACCTTGAGACCGTGTGTTTCGTGGGCATGGGGCTGTCAGTGCTCGTGGTCTTCAAACCGCTGATTGACTGTGTAAGCGCAGCGGCTGTGTGGTGGATAGTGGCCGAAGGAGTGTGCTACATTACGGGGGCGTGCTTCTATTCCCTCAACAAGCGCCGCTACATGCACACCGTGTTCCACTTCTTTGTGCTTGCGGGCAGCATCTGCCATATAGTGGCCGTGTGGGATGTGCTAATGAAGTATGTGGGCTGAGGTGTAAGCTTCACATACTTATAATAAATGAAAGGGTTCTGCGTTATAAAAGTATCCTTTCACACCAAAAGAGCAAATGCGAAATTCATATATACTTATGGTCTGTCTGGTCCTTGCCACACTCCTCACGGGTTGCGGGGCCGACTCCCACATGAGAAAGGGCGACAAGTTCTATGCACTCGGCGAATACTACGACGCTGCCGCCCAATACAAGAAAGCCTACTCGGCCACCTCGCCCAAGGAACGCACCACACGCGGACAAAGGGCGGCCAAGATGGCCGACTGCTACCGTCGCATAAACAACACCCAAAGAGCCGTTGCAGCCTACAACAACGTGGTGCGTTACAAACAGGACGACAGCCAAACCCACCTCTATCTGGGACAACTGCTGCTCAAGAGCGGCAACTACAAGACGGCCGCCAAGGAGTTTCAGACTGTGCTAGACTCCACACCCGACAACAAGATGGCTCTTGTGGGCCTCCGCTCTGCCAAGATGGCTCCGCAACTGAAAGAGGCGGGAAGCCAATACACGGTGAAGCGCGAGAACTTCTTCAACTCACGTCGCTCGGAATATTCACCTATGCTGGCCGGCGACGACAGCGAACAACTTTATTTCACCTCCACACGCAACGAAGCACGCGGCGACGAACTGAGCGGCATAACTGGCGTGAAGAATGGAGACATCTTTGTCTCTACCAAAGATGAGAACGGCAAATGGACAAAGCCGCAGGCGATAGACTCGGAACTCAACACCGATTACGACGAGGGGGCGTGCTCGTTCAGTCCCGACAGTCGCACCATGTACATAACCCAATGTACCACAGACCCTTCCTATCCTCGTTTTGCCACAATAGGCAAGTCAAGCCGGTCGGATGCCAGTTGGGGTAAGGCTTCGGCGGTGACAATATCGAAAGACACACTGTCAAGCTTTGCCCATCCTGCAGTCTCACCCGACGGAATGTGGCTCTACTTCGTGTCGGACATGCCTGGCGGACTGGGCGGACTTGACATTTGGCGAGTCCGGCTCTTCAATGGTGGTGACACTGGTCCGGTGGAGAACGTGGGAGCACCCATCAACACCGAGGGCGACGAGATGTTTCCTACATTCAGACCCAATGGCGACCTCTACTTCTCGTCTGACGGACATTCCGGCATGGGCGGACTCGACATCTTTATTGCCAAGCCAGACACTATTGGCGGCACGTGGCGTATAGAGC
>CAVHDN010000090.1:0-7985 GCA_963634315.1 Flexilinea sp.
GCATGCACGGTTCTTGAAGGGGAAAGCGGGGGCAACCCCGCAGACCTACTTAGAAAACAAAAACAAAGGCGAAACATGACACACGACCACCAACACCATCACGACCAAAGATGCCACTGTGCAGACCACTGTCACGAAACCAATCTCCCTAAACATGGAGAGGAACTACACCACGAAGAGAACCATCACCATACTCATGGCGGAGCCAAAGGACAAGTCGCGCTGATTGCTGTTACCATAGTACTGCTGGTAGTGGCGGTGCTGGTAGAGCATAATTGTACGCTTGCTACTTGGCAACTGTTGTTGGTCTATCTCGTACCATATCTTCTCATAGGTCACGACACTCTTCGCGAGGCCGCAGAGGGCATAATGGGCGGTGATGCGTTCAACGAGCACTTCCTCATGTCGGTGGCCACCGTCGGCGCACTGTGCATAGGTTTCCTGCCCGGAGCCGATACGGAGTTTCCCGAGGCGGTGTTTGTGTTGCTCTTCTTCCAGATAGGCGAGTTGTTTGAGGGCTATGCCGAAGGCAAGAGTCGGGACAGCATTTCCCATCTGATGGACATCCGTCCCGACGTGGCGCATGTGGAACGTGGCGGAAGTGTGGTGGACGTTAATCCCGACGAGGTGGCCGTGGGTGAGGTCATCCAACTGAAGCCGGGCGAGAAGGTCCCGCTCGACGGCAAGGTCATTGAAGGTACGTCGTCGCTCAACACCATAGCCCTGACTGGTGAGAGTGTGCCAAGAGATGTGTCAGAAGATGATGCCGTGATGTCGGGCTGCATCAACCTTACGGGCATGGTGCGTGTGCAAACCACCAAGAGCTTTGGTGAAAGCACCGTGTCGAAGATAATAGAACTGGTGGAGAGTGCCGACGAAAACAAGTCACGCAGTGAGTCGTTCATCACTCGTTTCGCCCGAATATATACTCCAATAGTGGTGGTGGCCGCCTTGGCCATAGCCTTTGTTCCCCCTCTGTTTGCCGCAGGAGGTTTTGTAGTCTCATTGTCGTCGTGGCTCCATCGTGCGCTCATCTTCCTCGTGGTGTCATGTCCCTGCGCACTGGTCATCAGTGTGCCGCTCACCTTCTTCGGCGGACTTGGTGGGGCATCGCGTAAGGGTATTCTCATAAAGGGCAGTGGTTTTATGGACGCGCTGGCCAATGTGGGTACGGTGGTGTTCGACAAGACGGGCACGCTCACCCGTGGTGAGTTTGCCGTGGAGGCTGTTCATCCTGACGACTTCGACAGCCGTGAGCTGCTCCATCTTGCCGCTCACGTGGAGCACTACTCCACCCATCCCATCGGTGAGGCTTTGCGGTCGGCTTTTCCCAATGAGGCCAACGACGGATGCAGTGTGGAACAGGTGACGGAGACCGCTGGTCATGGCATAAGTGCCCGTGTGGCAGGGCACACGGTGAGTGTGGGAAATGCGAAAATGATGGACGTACTTGGCGTTAGTTGGCGCAACTGCCATCATGTGGGCACTATCATCCATGTGGCGGTGGATGGTCGCTATGCAGGACACATTGTAATAAACGACCGTGTAAAGGACGACAGTCAAAGGGCCGTAGGACTGTTGAAGGAGTTAAGTGTTGAGCGCACTGTTATGCTCACAGGTGACCGTGAGGAGGTGGGGCGCGACGTGGCCAACAAGCTTGGCCTTGACGAGTTTCATGCTGAGCTGTTGCCTGCCGACAAGGTGGCGCACGTGGAGCGGCTGATGGGCGCGAAGGCCAAGGGCAAAAGTCTTGCCTTTGTAGGTGACGGCATAAACGACGCACCGGTGCTGAAGCGCGCCGATGTGGGCATAGCCATGGGCGGACTGGGCAGTGACGCAGCCATAGAGGCAGCCGATGTGGTGCTCATGGATGACCAACCGTCGAAGATAGCCACCGCCGTTACCATAGCCCGTCGCACCGTACATATAGCTCACGAGAACGTGTGGATGGCCATAGGCGTGAAGTTGGCGGTGCTCGTTCTCGCCACTGTGGGGCTCGGCACCATGTGGATGGCCGTGTTTGCTGATGTTGGCGTTACAGTACTCGCCGTGCTCAACGCCACACGAGCCTTGAGGAGCTGACATTCCGGGCCTTCTCGGGGGCCACGTCCGACAGTGCCACTATGTGCAATCAGTATGCGTGAGGCGGCAAAAAACATGGCTTTTGACATTGATGTAAGAAAAAAAGGCTATCTTTGCATTATTAGGACACACTTACTGCAAGGAACAAAACAACAAAACTTATGATACAGTCAATGACAGGCTACGGCAAAACCACCGTGGCGTACAAGGGGAAAAAGGTGACAGTGGAGGTGAAGTCGCTCAACAGCAAGAGTTTCGACCTGACCACCAGAGTGGCCCCAATCTACCGTGAGAAGGAGATGGAAATGCGACAGATGTTGGCCAAGGCTCTCGAAAGGGGCAAAGTGGACTTCTGTATTTGGGTGGAAAAGACGGCCGAGGCCGATGCCACACCCATCAACGCAGCACTGATAGAGAGCTACCACAATCAGATAAAACACATTGCCACCACACTGGGGTTGCAGGAACCGCAGGACTGGTTTGCCACACTGCTGCGTCTGCCCGACGTGATGGTCAAGACCGAACATGAGGAACTTGACGCCGAGGAGTGGGCGGTGGTGCGCTCTGCCGTAAGCGAGGCCATAGATGCTCTCGTTGACTTCCGCAAGCAGGAGGGTGCGGCCCTTTATGACAAGTTCACCGAGAAGATAGACAACATAGGCAAGTTGCTCGCCCAGATTGAACCTTTCGAAAAGCAACGTGTGGAGAAAATACGTTCGCGCATAGTGGACGGTTTGTCGTCGATTCCCGAGGTGGAGTACGACAAGAACCGGTTGGAGCAGGAGCTTATCTACTATATAGAGAAGCTTGACATCAGTGAAGAGAAGCAACGGTTGACCAATCATCTGAAATATTTCCGCGAGACCATGGACGAAGGTCATGGGCAGGGAAAGAAGCTTGGCTTCATAGCTCAGGAGATGGGACGAGAGATAAACACCACCGGGTCGAAAAGCAATCTCGCCGAGATGCAGAACATCGTTGTGAAGATGAAGGACGAACTGGAACAGATAAAGGAGCAGGTGCTCAACGCACTCTAGACGCAAGGAGCCAACAAACATACTATGGCAGGAAAACTCATAATATTCTCCGCACCGAGCGGAACAGGCAAGAGCACCATCATAGCTCGTCTCATGGAACACAAGGAGTTGCACTTGGTGTTCTCCATCTCGTGCACCAGCCGTCAGCCACGCGGCACAGAGCGCAATGGCGTGGAGTACTTCTTCATCAGTCCCGAGGAGTTTCGCCGTAAGATAGTGGCGGGCGAGTTCCTGGAATACGAGGAGGTTTATAAGGACAGATACTATGGCACGTTGCGCTCACAGGTTGACAAACAGTTGGCTGCGGGACAGAATGTTGTGCTCGACATTGACGTCAACGGCGGTTGCTGCGTCAAGGAACATTATGGGGACAGGGCTTTGGCTGTGTTTGTGCAACCACCATCGGTTGAAGAACTGCGCCGCCGCCTTGTTAGCCGTGGCACCGATGCGCCCGAAGTGATTGACCAACGCATAGCGCGCGCCGAGTTTGAGCTTGGCAAGGCCAAGATGTTCGACACTACTATAGTTAACGACAACCTCGACAAGGCCGTTGACGAGGCGTTGGGCAAAGTGGGCGACTTTGTGAACAACTAATCATATACCTTACTCACCACATCTTCCCATGCTAAGGACAGGCTTGTTTGGCGGATCTTTCAACCCCATACACAATGGTCATGTGGCCATAGCGCGCCACCTGCTCCTCAGTGCGGGACTTGATGAGGTGTGGTTTATGGTGTCGCCGCAGAATCCCCTGAAAGACCGTTCCTGCTTGTTGAACGATGAGAAGCGGCTACAACTGGCGCAACTGGCGCTCGAAGACGAACCGCACATGAAGGCTTGCGGCTACGAGTTCGCACTGCCGCGGCCATCCTATACGTGGAACACGCTGCGCCACCTGGCCATTGACTATCCCGATCGCGACTTCACGCTGCTCATTGGCGGTGACAACTTCCAGCACTTCGGGCTGTGGCGCAACGCCAAAGAGATAATGGGAGGCTACAAGATTGTGGTCTATCCGCGTGCCGACGCCCCCATTGATACGGACAATCTGCCGAGAGGGGTGACTGTGGTTGACACGCCGCTACTAAACATCAGCAGTACCATGGTGCGTGAGATGGTGCGCCAAGGCAAGTCCATCGATGGACTTGTCCCGCCTAAGGTGGCGCAGGCCATAGCCGAACAAGGCCTATATCGGCAATAAGCCTTTTATCACCACACAGAAAGCCTTTTTACAATAGTGGTGGCAGTTGGCCGAGCTTTATGCCGTTGCTTCCTTTTATCAATATGTAGCGACCCTCGGGACGGTCGTCCTCTATCGCTTTCTTCACCTCTTCCACATCGTTGAACTTCCTGAAGTCGCAGTCGGTCTGCGTAAACTCACCGCCAACGAGCCACACCTCGTCGAGCGCCATGCCCTTGAGCGTTTCCACAATGCGCTGGTGCTCCTCATGGCTCACGTCTCCCAACTCGCGCATGTCACCGAGTATCGCCATCTTGTGAGGCACGTTCATGTCTCTGAAGTTGCGCAGGGCTGCGGCCATGCTGGTGGGGTTGGCGTTGTAAGCATCCACTATCAGTTTGTTGTACTTCGTCTCCTCCAGTTGCGAACGACTGTTGCTTGGCACGTATTGGGCAAGAGCATCACACACGTCAGTCTCCGTCACTCCGAAATGCAGGCCTATGCAGGCGGCGGCGAGCATGTTGTATATGTTGTAGCTGCCTATCAACCGTGTCTGCACCTCGTGCCATGGTCCGTTGAGGTGTCTCCAGCGAAACTTCAGGAATGGCGAACACTCTACCACTTCGCCCGAAACATTTAAAGAGGAGTCGGTCTCGGTGCCATACTTCACGAGGTTAAGCCCTCCGGCAATGCCCATAAGGTGCTCGTTGCCGCTGTCTATGAACACCGTGCTCCCCTTTCTTTCACGCAGAAAGTCGTATAGCTCGCCCTTGGTCTTTACCACTCCCTCAAATGAGCCGAAGCCCTGCAGATGGGCACGCCCCACGTTGGTTATCAGTCCATAGTCGGGTTCTACCGTCTCCACCAGTGTCTTTATGTCGCCCGGATGGCTCGCCCCCATCTCCACCACAGCTATTTCATGCTCGGGAGAGAGGCGTAGCAAGGTTTTCGGCACGCCAATGTCGTTGTTGAAGTTGCCCTCCGTGTGCATGACGTTATACTTCTTCGCCAACACAGCCGACACCAGTTCCTTGGTGGTGGTCTTACCGTTGGTGCCCGTAATGCCTATCACGGGTATGTGAAACTGTCGGCGGTGCGTCCGTGCGAGTTGCTTTAGTGTGGTCAGACAGTCATTCACCAAGATACAGTGCGGGTCGGTAGCGTATTCGGCCTCATCGACCACAGCCCACGAGCACCCTTTTTCGAGGGCGGTGGCGGCAAACTTGTTGCCGTTGAAGGTGTCGCCTTTTAGGGCGAAGAACATTGAGCCTTGGGGACAGTCGCGGCTGTCGGTGGTCACCACAGGGTTGGTCTTGAAGATTTGGTATAGTTCTGCTATTTCCATGATTTTTGCGATAATGTGTAAGCGCCAGTGGCGTTTCTGAGTGCAAAGTTAATGCAAGCTATCGTAATGCGGCAACTTTTGTTGACCCAAAATGCCAGTCAAGGTCTTTTTCCATTATAAAAGCCGTCAGCTCTCTCATAACGGCAGGCGAACCGCACTTTTAGTGTGACTTATAGGTTAATTTCTTATAAACCTAAAATGAATGGCGGATTTTTGTCGTATCTTTGCATAAATTCTAAAATCTATGTCGTGCATTTTACACATTGAGACAAGCACCGACGTGTGCTCGGTTGCCGTTAGCCAAGACGGCGCATGCATATTCAATACTGAGGATTTTAGTGGACCAAACCACGCAGTTAAGCTTGGAGTGTACGTTGATGAGGCATTGTCGTTTGCCGACAGCCACGCCATACCCGTTGATGCTGTGGCCGTGAGTCAAGGCCCTGGCTCTTACACAGGTCTGCGCATAGGCGTGTCGATGGCCAAGGGCGTGTGCTACGGTTTGGGTATTCCGCTCATAGCCGTGCCCACGCTGGAATTGCTGTGCACCCCCGTGCTCCTCGGACACCCCTTGGAGGACGATGCACTTCTCTGTCCCATGATAGACGCTCGCCGGATGGAGGTCTATGCCGCCATCTACGACCGTGCACTGCACCCTCTGCACGAGACGACGGCCGACGTGATTGACGAGAACACCTACAAGGAGTGGCTCGACAAGCATCCCGTTTATTTCTTCGGCAATGGAGCCGACAAGTGCAAGACTGTGCTCAACCACCCTAACGCCCACTTCATAGACGAAATAAAGCCTTTGGCCAAATGGATGCAGCCGCTCGCAGAGCGCCGACTGGGCAGACAGCAGACCGAAGACGTGGCCTATTTCGTTCCGTTCTACCTTAAGGATTTCGTGGCGAAGACTCCCAAGAAACTCTTATAGAGAAGACTTTTTAAAACAAAGCACCCACAACAAACCAATGGACATAAAAGGACTGGACTACAACACACAGCGCGAACCGCTGCTCATGCCAGAGTACGGCAGGGAAATACAAAACATGGTGGACTACGCCATAACCATTGCCGACAAGCGGAAGAGGCAGGCTTGCGCCGAGACGATAGTGAAGATGATGGAGGCGAAGATACCGCAGATACGCGAAAACGAGAACTACCAGCAGACGCTTTGGGACCATCTGTACCTCATTAGTCGCAAGAAGCTCGACATTGAGTGGCCATATAGTGTGTCGGGAGCGGAGAACATTCTCTCGCGCCCCAAACCAATGCCAAGGCCCAACAAGGCGGAGCATGTACACTTGCGCCACTACGGACGGTTGCTTGAAGAACTGTTTGAGAAACTCAAGACCATGCCTGCGGGAAAGGAGCGTGACGAGCTGGCCCGGCTCACCGCCAACCACATGAAACGCGACTTGGCCACATGGGGCCACGGCTCAATGGATGACGAGAAGGTGGCCGACGACTTGGCCCGCTTCACCAACGGCAAGATACAATTAGACCTGGGCTCCTTCAAGTTTGAGAAGGTAGCAGTGGCCGACACCAACGACTCCCTCAGGCGCAAAAGGCGGAAGTGATGCCTTGGCCGTCTGTCTCCTCTATACTCACACTCAACCCAAAAGACAATTAATAATATGGCATCTTTCCTCATAGAAGGTGGTCACGCCTTGAGCGGAACCATAACGCCACAAGGGGCCAAGAATGAGGCTCTTGAGGTGATATGCGCCTCGCTGCTGACTCCCGACAAGGTGGTCATAAGAAACATTCCCGACATTCGTGACATAAACAACCTCATCCTCCTGCTCAAAGACATGGGGGTGAAGGTGGAGCGGTTGTCGCGCAATGACTACTCTTTCTGCGCCCAAGACATAGACCTCGGCTATCTTGAGAGCGACGAGTTTGTGCGCAAGTGCTCCTCGCTGCGTGGAAGTGTGCTCATGATAGGTCCGCTGCTGGCGCGCTTCGGCAAGGCTGTTATAGCCAAGCCAGGCGGCGACAAGATAGGGCGGCGGCGCCTCGACACTCATTTCCTTGGCTTCAAGATGCTTGGGGCGAAGTTCCGCCACGCCGAAGAGCGCAACGTCTATGAGATAGCCGCCAAGAAACTCACTGGATGCTACATGCTTCTGGATGAGGCCTCCATCACCGGCACGGCCAATATAATTATGGCCGCTGTGTTCGCCAAAGGCACTACTACCATCTACAACGCTGCCTGCGAGCCTTACATCCAGCAACTCTGCCACCTCATCAACCGCATGGGCGGAAGCATCAGCGGCATTGGGAGCAACCTCCTGACCATTGTGGGGGTGGAAAAACTGCACGGTGCAGAGCACAGAGT
>CAVHDN010000091.1:0-7783 GCA_963634315.1 Flexilinea sp.
ATAGTTACTTAGATGTTTCGCGAAATAGTGACTGCGTTTAGCCGTCGCAGGAAGAGTAGTTACGAAAAGATAGATGGTTTGTAACAGAAGCGCAGAGGGCAGATTTAGTAGGAGCATTTCCGTGAAATGCGACCAAACGAAAGGTGACCAAATGCGCGAGGGAACATTTGACGCAAATGCTCCTACACGCAGGTCGCTCCGCTGAGGTCGCAGTTCGGAGAACTGCTCCTGCTAAGTTTGCCTCGTTCGCGTAGAGACTGTGCTGCAGAGCTACTTCAACACCACGCCACCGTCGTGGAGCATCGTCACCTTCACCTTGCCGTTCTTGCCCACCTTCACCTTGCGCAACACTGTTGTGGGCCAGAGGCTGTTCTTGGCGGCCTTGTCACAGTAGAGAGCCACTTCGCGCCCTGCAAACATGGGCAGCTCCAGTTCCAGTTTCAGCTCCTTGCCCGATGCGTTGAGCCCCGCCACATACCAGTCGTTGCCGTGGCGCCGGGCGATGACCGCATAGCGTCCGGGATAGCCGTCGATGAAGCGCGTCTCGTCCCACTCCGTCGGCACAGCCTTGAGGAAGTCGAGCTCTATCTGCGGCAGTTCGCTGAGGTTGTTGGGTTGCACGGCAATGCACTGCACGCTGCTCTGGTTTACTATCGCGGCGGCCATCTCAAACACGTCAGACGTGTAGCGGCGGTGCCGCTTCTTGTTGTCTTTCGAGAAGTACTTGTTCATGATGGTGCCGCCCCAGTCCATGGCCGCCACGGTGTTGCGGCAGAACGGGTGCATGGTCAGCTCGAACGACTCTCGCTGAGCGTGATGGTCCTGGAACATAGTGTTTTCCGAGGCAAGCACCGCCTCCGACGACACATAGTTGGGGTACATGCGCTCCCAACCGCGCGGCAGTGTGCATCCGTGGAACACCACCTGCAGGCCGTAGTCGTTGGCGTCGCTTAGAATGTCCTCGTAGAGCTGCATGGTGTGCTGCTTGTCGCCGGCGAAGAAGTCAACCTTTATGCCCTTCACGCCAATGCTCTTCAGCCACGCCATCTCGCGCTTGCGGTTGACCGAGGTGTTCATGCAGTTCTTCGGCCCCTGTGGAGCGTTGTTCTCGAAGCCGTTGCTGTTGTACCAGAGCAGCAGGCTCACGCCCTTGCTCTGGGCATAGCGGCTCAGCTCGGCCATGCGCTCGCGGCCTATCTGAGTGTCCCACCAGTTGTCAACGAGGCAATACTCGAAGTCCAACTCTGCCGCAGTGTCTATGAAGCGCACCTGGTCGTCGTAGTTGATTGATTTGTCCTGCCATATGAGCCAGCTCCACGTGTAGCGTCCGCCCTTGTACTGCATGGAAGGCTTGTACTGCTCCTCCACCACGTCGTAGGCCACGGTGGTCTCTACAATGGGTTTGAGCGAAGAGCCCACGGTAATGGTGCGCCAGGGTGTTGTGCCGGGCAGCGTGAGCGAAGGCTCCGCCGAGCCCCAGCCGTTGGCTTCGCCCTTCATGGGCAGAGCTATCTGGTAGCCCTTCTGCGCGTCGTAGTCGGCCAGGTGACAGCCGGCGTAGTTGCCGTTGGTGCCCGTCTCGCTTATGAGCACCCATCCGTCGGAGCCCACGCGGAACAGACAGGGGAAGGTGTAGCCCTGCCCATATTTCGACTTCACGTCGAGCGGAGCGTCGGGCGTGTACTCCTCCTCGTAGCTCGGTTTTGTGCGTTTCCAGCCCATCATGGCCCTCGACTGTGGGCATATGAACGAAGTGGCTTGCTTGGGCAGACGGAAAGCGGTGAGCTCCTCGTTCACTATCATGCAGGCCGTCTCTCTCTTCTGCGGGAAATGGTAGCGGAAAGCCACGTCGTTGTTGCTCACGCGAAACTCTATGGTCATGGGTTGCTGGCTCGTGTTCTCGCAGTCCACGCTAAGACTGTTGGCCGTGTAGTGCACGCTGGAAGCCTTTGTGCCCCGCATGGTATAGGTCTGGTCGATGGATCTTGTGGTGTGGCCGGTCACTTTCAGCCCGGAACTGAAGTTGCCTCCCGTGCTGGTCTTGAACCCGAGTGCGGAACTCTCAATCATCTGCTTTCCTGCATAGGTCACGCTGTAAGACACGCGCCCGTCGGTGTTTGCTACCGTCACCGCCAACTGTCCGTCGGGCGACTTCACGGTGAGGTCCTCGGCCTGTGCTGTGAGCGAAATGACCAGGAACAAGGTTGCTACTGATAGAACTCTTTTCATAAAAATAGGTTATAGTATAAATAAATAATGTAGGTCTGCTTTTGTCTGTTGTCTGCGCGCTTTCGCCCTGTGCAAGTCTAAACCGTCTTTATCCATTTGCAGTACACCACATGCAGCACGCCGTAGAACAACAGTGCGGAAAGCCAGCCGCCTAGCACGTCGATGGCGTAGTGGGCGTAGATATACACCGTGGAGAAGCACAGCAACACGTAGAACGGGAGGAGGAGAAAGAACAGCCTGCGACTCTTCGACGACCAGACAAGGAGCATGAGTATGGTGCTTATGCCCACATGACTGCTCGGGAAGGCCGCCGTGGGACGCTCGCCGGCATCGTGGGCATCGGCCACCATCTGGTAGAAGAAACCATCCTTGTAGCCGGGGCTCGTCAACGCCTCTTGGTTGTCGGCGAAGTAGTGGCCTATGTCGGGAAAGTGGCCCTGCGCAATCTCCGCCAGCCCTACGGCGTTGTAGTAGTATTGCGGACCGGCCACGGGCAACAGTATATATATAATGTAATATAGGAAGAACGAAGTGAGTATTATGAACGCCGCACGGCCGAACTGGTCGTAGCGCCAGCCGAAGAAGAACACCGTGACCACGGCTATCATGGGGAAATAGGCCGAATAGCCCAAGTCCATCAGTTCGCTGAACACCCTGCTGTTGAAGTGGGTGCAGAAGAGCAGTGAGGGCTGACAACCGAACACCGTCTGCTCCCATTGCGCAAACAGGTGGTCGAGGTTGGGAAACAGACGGTTGAACTCATACGTGTCGGGATACCACCACGAGAGCATCGCCATCTGCAGCACTACGCGGAAGAACAGCGTGAGGCGGCACGGCGCAAGCCTATAGACAAGCCACACAGCGGCGGTAGTGGCCACTGCGCGCAAGCGTCCCCAGAGCATGGCTTCGGGATTGTGGAGCTTGGTGCAAGTGAACAGCATGAGCAGCAGTGTGAGCACAAGGTAGCCCAGCACCACCCACTCTACAGCGAGCAGGCCTTTCTTGGCTTTCTTCTCCAAGCGGAAAAGGTTTGTCATTGCTTTCATCATCTGTGGCATTGTTGCTCCGTTATTCTTTATGTTGGAAATTTATAGTCCCCGTTTCTTTAAAGCCAGCCGTGCTCCTTATACCACTCCACGGCAAGTCTCACCCCGCGCTCCAGTCCGTATTCGGGCTTGTAGCCCAGCTCTTCCTGGGCGGCGCTTATGTCGCAACGCCAGTTGCGCTGTCGCAGTATGTGGTATTTGTCGTTGTTGAGCGCAGTGATGTGGCCCGTGGCCCGGCCGAACATCTCGCCGCACCAAGTCACCACCCTCAGCACCCACAGCGGCGCTTTCACCCTCAGCACCCACCGCACGCCCAACTCGCGCTGCAGCAAGTCGCTGAAGGCGCGCGACGAATACACCTGTCCGTCGGTCAGGAAGTACCTTCCTCCCACCTTGCCGCGCTCACAGGCAAGCAGGGTGGCCTGCACCACGTCCTTCACATACACGAACGTCAAGTCCTGACGCTGGTAGCCCACAGCGAAGTCAGTGTGGCCCGCTATGCTCTTGGCCATGAGGAAATAGTCGCGCTCGCGCGGCCCATACACCCCCGTGGGGCGCAGTATCACGTAGGGCAGACCCTCCAAGGCGGTGAGCCGTCGCTCGGCCTCCAGTTTGCTTAGCCCGTAGGCTGTGTTGGGGCATGGAGTGTCGTCGGGCGATATGTCTGTGTAGGGCATATCCTCGCGCACCGGTCCGAACACGCTCAGACTGCTGAGAAACACGAAGCGCTCCATGGGCATGTGCTCTTCGAGCAGAGCCGAGGCCAGGTTCACGGTGCCTTCGGTGTTGGTCTTGAAGAAGTCGGATGCGTGGAGCGTCTTGGTCACCCCGGCCGCATGAACCACAAAGTGGAACACGTGGCCCTTGAGCTGCCCTGCCAGGACGTCCTTGCGGGCAAAGTCAAGCTCGATGAAGTTTATGCGGGGGTCCGACAGCCACTGCCTGCTGCTTGAGCGGCGCACGGCCGCCCACACGTTCATGCCCCGCTTCAAGGCTTCTTCTACAATGAAACTGCCTATGAAGCCCGATGCGCCGGTCACAAGGATGTTCTTGCCCGAAAGGTTGTCTGTAGTCATAGTGTGAAAATGTGTAGTGCAGCTTGTCTTATAAGCTTATGCAAAGATAGTGCAAATATGCAAAACAAAAAAAAGAACGCGGTATGAATCACTCACTCCGCGCCCTTTCCTAACGGATGTTGGTGTTAATCAGAGTGTAAACACTCAGAACAGTCATAATCGCAACCGACACCAACACGACCGTTGTCTGAAAATCTAATAACATAATCTTTACCTTAAATCTATTAACTACTAACCTAATGAATAACAGTACTTTCATCTCGAAAGCGCTGCAAAGGTACATCGTTTTGTGTTCGCGCACAAGGCCTGACGGCCCTTTTGTTCATATAGCGTGCTTATTATTGATTTAAGTCAAGCATTCGCCCATGTTATCCTCCCTCTGCACGCGCTCCGGAGCCTGCCGCGCCCCGAACTCCCGAAAGGCTTTTTTAACGCACGACGTTTTGGAGGATAATGTTTTTATGCCTACCTTTGCACTATCTTTATATAGTAAACACGACAAGCATTAACGAAACAAGGAGGATTTCCGCATGGACCAATGTGGGAGTTCTTTCTTTTTTTTGATGTTTGGAAAAACAATATTTCAAGTACAACTTAAACTTTTAAGATTTATGGCTTATATGTCACAAGAAGGCTACGACAACATGGTAGCCGAGTTAAAACGCTTGGAGAGCGTGGAGCGTCCCAAGGCATCGGCCGCCATTGCCGAGGCGCGCGATAAGGGCGACCTCAGCGAAAATTCGGAGTATGACGCAGCAAAGGAGGCGCAGGCTCATCTCGAAGACAAGATAAACAAGATGAAGTTGGCCATACAGGAGGCCAAAATCGTTGACACGTCGAGGCTGAACACCGACACAGTGCAGATACTCTGCAAGGTGGAGATGACCAACCTCACCACCAAGGCCAAGATGTCCTACACCATCGTGAGCGAGAACGAGGCTAACCTGCGCGAGGGCAAGATTTCCATCAAGACCCCCATAGCCCAGGGACTGCTCGGCAAGAAGGTGGGCGACACGGTGGAGATAAAGATTCCGCGCGGAACCATCAAGCTGCGCATAGAGAACATTTCCATAGCTTAGCAATATAGCTTAATCCTTACACTCAACATCACTCAAAATGGACATATTCTCAAAGATTGCCGCTGGCGAGATACCCAGCTACAAGTGTGCCGAGAGCAACAAGTTCTACGCTTTTCTCGACATCAACCCCCTGGTCAAGGGCCACACCCTGGTCATCCCCCGGCGCGAAATCGACTACGTGTTCGACATGGACGACGAGGAGCTGGCCGAATATCATGTGTTTGCCAAGAAGGTGGCCCGGGCGATCAAGAACGCCTTCCCGTGCATAAAGGTGGGAATGGCCGTGCTGGGGCTTGAAGTGCCCCACGCCCACATCCACCTCGTGCCCATGCAGTCGGAGAAGGACATGCTCTTCTCCAACCCCAAGCTGAAGCTCAGCGAGGAGGAGTTCAAGGAGACAGCCGACAAGATTTACGCAGAGTTCAAGAAGCTCGACGCCTAGGGTGGGGCAGAACCCACCCTAGCTCAAATGAACTCGTCGCCGTACTTCATCTGCGCCTCGCCTGCATACTTGCGCACCAGAGCCGACGAGTCGCCCTTCTTGCATATGAGCAGCACATTGTCCTTCTGCACCACTATGTAGCCGTCGAGGCCCCCCACCACGCCCAGCATGCCCTTTGGCAGCTTTATCACGTTGCCCCGGCTGTTGTCAATGATGACGTTGGAGTCGATCACCACGTTGTCGTCTTTCCCCTTCTGCTTGCACTCATATATGGAGTGCCACGTGCCCAGGTCGGCCCATCCGAAGTTGCACTCCATCACGCACACATTGTCGCTGCGCTCCAGCACGGCATAGTCGATTGACAGGTTGGGGTAGGAGGAGTAGAGCTCCTCGAAGCCCTTGCCGCAGTCCTTGCCGCCCGAGACCATCTCCATCTGCGGCTGCACGTCGGGAAACAGCCGTTTCATCGTCTCGTTGAGGCATCGTGCCGAAGCCAGGAACAAGCCAGTGTTCCACTGAAACTCACCGCTCTCCATGAACACCTTGGCGAAATCGCGCTCGGGCTTCTCGGTGAACGACCTCACCCTAAACACCCCCTCGGTCTCGGTAGCGTCGCCCATTTGTATGTATCCGTAGCCTGGTTCAGGTCTTGAGGGCTTCACGCCCATGGTGAGAATGTCGTCGTGGGAGGCCACATAGCCGAGGCCGCTGAGCACATTGTCGTCGAAGAGGTGCTCGTTGAGCACGAAGAGGTCCGACGGCGTCACCACCACATTGGCTTCGGCATTGCGCTTGAGGATGTAGGTCACGCCCCACGCCACGCTTGGCGCCGTGTTGCGGTTCACCGGTTCGGCCATGATTTGGCAGCTGTCCAGCTCGGGCAGTTGCTCGCTCACGAGGTCGAGGTAGTCGCGGTTGGTGAAAACGAAGATGTTCTCCTTGGGAAGCATGCAGGCGAAGCGGTCGAAAGTGCTTTGCAGCTGTGTGCGGCCGCAGCCGAAGAAGTCTATGAACTGCTTCGGCCTCTTGTCGCGGCTGTATGGCCACAGTCGGCGGCCCCTTCCCCCTGCTAATATCAGGCAGTAGTTGTTCTTGTTCTTTTCCATGTCAGTATGTGATAAGTCTGTCTGGCGTCTAAGACCATTGCAAACACGAAGATAGTAATAATAAGCGAGACGTAGCCTTGATTTTGTTTTTTTAGCACTTGTAGGGTCGCACTTGTAGGGTCGCACTTGTAGGGTCGCACTTGCTAGTAGGTGCAGATTTCCGAGCTGCACCCAGCGCATCGATCGCACTTGTAGCGCAGTGCCCTGCAGCTTTTTTGTCGCAAATGTTTGTGGAGTAGAAAATTTATGCTTACCTTTGCAACCGCAAATCGCCCAGATGGCGGAATCGGTAGACGCGCTGGTCTCAAACACCAGTGGGGCAACCCGTGCCGGTTCGACCCCGGCTCTGGGTACGCGCAAGAAAAAGGGAGGAAGACAGCCTTTGGCTCTTCCTCCCTTTCTATTTTTACTTTCACTATTTCCCCTTTCCCTTCGATTTCCACGTTCGCGTCCAACTCTTTTTCTCCCGAGTCGGGCGAAAGTTCGCGCTTTTCTCCCGTCAGGTACAGCAAACGGCGGCGTGCCAGTCTTATTTGGCAGACTTTGCCGCCTGCAGCGTATTGAGCATCAGCATACTGATGGTCATGGGACCTACGCCGCCGGGGACGGGCGTGATGTACGAGCAGAGCGGAGCCACGTTGTCAAAGTCCACGTCACCACAAAGGCGGAAGCCCTTCGGCCGCGTGGCGTCCGGCACACGCGTCGTGCCCACATCTATCACCACCGCGCCCGGCTTCACCATGTCCGCAGTCACGAAGTGCGGCTGACCGATGGCCGCGATGAGTATGTCCGCCGCGCGGCACTC
>CAVHDN010000092.1:0-7754 GCA_963634315.1 Flexilinea sp.
ACAACAAGAGTCTGGTGGTTGTGGTGAACAAGTGGGACCTTGTGGAGGACAAGAACCAAAAGGTGATAGACACGTTTGAGAATGCCATACGCAACAGGATGGCTCCTTTCGTCGATTTTCCCATCGTGTTCGCCTCAGCCCTTACCAAGCAGCGCATATTCAAGGTGCTCGAGACTGCCAAGCAGGTGTATCTCAACCGCAAACTGCGCATAGGCACAACGAAGCTCAACGAGACACTCCTGCCGCTGATAGAGGCCTATCCGCCACCATCAATCAAGGGCAAGTACATCAAAATCAAGTATTGCTCGCAGCTTCCCAACACGCAGATACCCTCGTTTGTGTTCTACGCCAACTTGCCGCAGTATGTGAAAGAGCCCTACAAGCGTTTCCTCGAGAACAAGATTAGGGAGAACTGGACGCTCACCGGTTCGCCCATCAATGTCTTTGTGCGCCAGAAATGATGCGTCGGAGTGTTGGTCTCGTCAGGGCTGTAGCCGCCAGTGCATGCGTGTGGCTTATGGCTTCGTGCGGCGGCGGAACGAAAGAGGACTATGCCGCCAAGGCCGCCAAGGACTATTACGACAATCTTGTGGCGGGGCGTTACGTTGATTATGTCAACGGCATTGCCGATTGCGACAGCCTGCCCCCATCTTACAAAGAGCAGCTTTTGGTCAACGCCAAGCAGTTCATGGCGCAGCAAAAGGAGGAGCATGGCGGCATTGTGGATGTGCGCACCGTCTCTTCACAAGTCGATTCGCTGCACGGGCGCACCGACGTGTTCCTCTTGATTTGCTTTGCTGACAGCAGCAAGGAGGAGGTTGTCGTGCCGATGGTTGAGCATGGCGGCGTGTGGAAGATGAAGTAGGACTGCGCAAAGCCTTACTTTGACTCTGGTATATATTCTTCACTTGAGTTTTGTAAACATGCCATTTACCAAGCGTAAATGGCATGTTTACGTATTATGAAAGGCATGTTTACGACTTCCATGAACGTTTATAAGGCAAGGAGGGCTGTTTCCCACGTCGGGGAAACAGCCCTCCTTAAGTATTTTGTCAAGCGTAAACCTATGGCTTATGCCTTCTTTATCTCTTCAGCCAGTTCGGCAGTCTCCTTGCGTGCGGTCTTGCTCAGTGTGAAGTAAGCCACCGGCGCAGCAATGAATATTGACGAGAGTGTACCGAACACCACGCCGAGGAGCATTGCAAACGAGAAGCTACGTATGCTGTCGCCTCCGAAGAGGAAGATACAGAGCAGCACGAGGAACGTTGTTGACGAGGTGTTCACCGTACGGGCAAGCGTCGCGTTGAGCGACTCGTTGAACAAATCCCAACGGTTGCGTGTGGGATAGAGGTGGATGTTCTCACGGATACGGTCGAACACAATCACCTTATCGTTGATTGAGTAACCGATAACCGTAAGGATGGCACCGATGAACGTCTGGTCTATCTCAAGCGACATAGGAACGATGCCCCACAGCAGCGAGTAGAAACCGATTACCACAAGGGTATCGAATGCCAGAGCCACGATGGAACCCACAGAGAAGGCCACGTTGCGGAAGCGCAACAGGATGTAGAGGAAGATGGCCACCAATGCGAAAACCACACTGATGATGGCTCCGTAGGTTATGTCCTTGGCCACGGCCGGACCAACCTTGGTACTGCTTATGATGGAACCACCCTCACGCAGGTCGGGGTTCTTGAATGTGGCGAGGTCCTTCTGTGTCACAAGACCAGCCTTGGAAAGGCTCTTGAACAGAATGGTCTCACACTCGTCGTCAATGCCCGGGTCGTTCGACTCAATCTTGTAGTTGGTTGATATACGGATGGTCTTGCCGTCGGTTCCGAGGGCAAGTGCACTCACGTTGCTCTCACCGAAAGCTCCCTCAAGGGCCACACGCACCTGCTCAGGCTCAACGCTCTTCTCCAGTTTCACCACATAGTTGCGGCCACCGGTGAAGTCAATGCTCTTGCTGAGGCCACGCACGCAGAAGCAAACAACGAAGACAATGGCGGCTACGCCCCAAATGGTGAACGACTTCTTGTACTTCTTCATGAAGTTGAAGTTCACCTTCTGCAGGAAGTTGCGCGACACCTTCGTGGTGAAGGTGAGGTCGAGCCACTTGTCTTTCTTCATCTGGTGGTCATAAACAAGGCGTGTGAGATATACAGCCGTGAAGAACGAGCAGGCGATACCGATGATCTGTGTGGTGGCGAAGCCTCTGATGGGGCCTGTACCGAACACATACAATATGATACCGGTGATTATTGATGTCAAGTTGGAGTCGAAGATGGCCGAGAAGGCGTTGGAATAGCCCAACTTCATTGCCTCACGGGCGTGCAGTCCCTTGCGCAGCTCTTCCTTGGTGCGCTCGTATATAAGCACATTGGCATCGACGGCCATACCCAAAGAGAGCACGATACCTGCGATACCCGGCATGGTCAGTGCCGCCTGGAACGAGGTTAGAATGCCCAAGGTGAAGAACATGTTGAACAGAAGTGCGCAGTTGGCGAGCATACCGGGTATGAAGCCGTAGAGCACCACCATGTATATCATCAACAGAACAAAGGCTATGATGAACGAAGTGATACCCTGCTGGATGGACTGTGCACCAAGCGTAGGACCTACAACGTCTTCCTGTACGATGCGTGTCGGGGCGGGCATCTTACCAGAGTTGAGGGTATTGGCCAAGTCCTTGGTGTCCTCAATGGTGAAGCTACCGGTTATCTGTGAGTTGCCGCCCGAGATCTCACCGTTAACCCTTGGTGCGCTATATACAGAGTTGTCGAGTACGATGGCTACGGCACGACCAATGTTCTGCTTTGTGAGCTGTGCCCAGCGACGTGCACCGTCGGAGTTCATCTGCATTGACACGCATGGGTTACCATATTGGTCAAACTCGTCCTTGGCGGTGGTTATCACGTTGCCCTCAAGCGGTGCACGGCCCGACGGCTCTGTCACCTTTATGGCGTGAAGCTCATACACATTGCCCTTGGTGTCGAAGTCTGCGGGCTTTGCACTCCACATCAGTTTGAGATCGGAGGGCAGCACTTGGTGAGCCAACTCTGAATATATGATCTTGTCAACCTCGGCAGTGTCGCGCGACATGGCATAGCCCACAACGCTGAGCGACTGTCCCTGCGTGGGCTGGAACACTGAGAACAAGGGGTTGGCTTGCTTCATCTGCTCGGCCTGCTTGTCCTGCGCACCTTTCTTATTGTCGGCGGTAGCCTTCTTGTTCTTTGCGCTCATGGCTGCGGCCAAGTCACCTGCCACAGCTGCCTTTGCAGTGTCGGTGGCCACGGTGTCGGCCTTCACGGCTGTGGTATCGGCCTTGCCGCTGTTCAATGCAGCATAGCGCTGGTTGAGCTGCGACAACAGAGGCACAATCTCCTGGCTGTTGTAGGTCTCCCAGAACTCGAGGTTGGCACTTCCCTGCAGCAACTTGCGCACACGCTCCGGTTCACGTATTCCAGGCATTTCCACCATGATACGACCCGACTGGCCTTCAAGCTTCTGTATGTTGGGCTGCACAACGCCGAACTTGTCGATACGGTTGCGCACCACAAGGAACGAGTTGTCCACAGCCGACTGCACCTCAGCGCGCAGAGCCGACTCCACTTGTGCGTCGGTGCTTTGCGTGCTCACTTTGCCCTTCATCTGCTGTGTGGCGAATATCTCGGCCAAACGGTGTCCGGGAGCATTCTGCTTGT
Source organism: Flexilinea sp. (assembly GCA_963634315.1). GTDB lineage: Bacteria > Bacteroidota > Bacteroidia > Bacteroidales > Bacteroidaceae > Prevotella. Next base: position 3,711 of record CAVHDN010000092.1, read on the forward strand.
AGTGTTTGATGAACAGGGAGATGAAGTCGCTCTGGCTTGTCTCCTCTTCTTTCTTTGCCTCTTCCATCGACTTCACGAACGCAGCGTCGGTCTTGTGGTCGGCCAAAACGGAGATTACGTCAGGCACTGACACTTCGAGGATTACGTTCATTCCGCCTTTCAGGTCAAGACCCAAACCAATCTGCATCTCGCGGCACTGCTTCAATGTGTACTGGCCGAGATACACCTTCTCGTTCATGACGGAGTCGAGATATTCCTTCCCTGCCTCCTCGGTCATCGCAGCGGCCTTGTTCTCATAATGGCGCGTCACAAACGAGAAGGAGAGGTAGAATATGCACACAAGCATAAGCATGAGTGCGATAAACTTTACAATTCCTTTGTTTTGCATTTTGTTATTATATTATTTGTTTATATTCCTTAGCAAAGGCGGTTGTTTTTAGCTTGCAAATATAGTAGTTTTTTTACATATTGGGAAATTTCTCTTGCTTTTTCGTCCTTATTTTAAGGTTTCTCTTGCTTTTTGAGCCAGCAAAAGATAGGATAATGGTCGGAAGATTCTATTTTGTTGTCAACCTTACAGTTATAGGCTGCGTAGTCTTGGGAGCACATTATGTTGTCGATTCTCACGTAAAAGCCTTTCTGATTATATGACAATCCCACGCCGTTGCCACTGCTTATGTAGCAGTCGGTTAGCCCCTTTGACACAGTTCGCCTTGTGTATGATATGGGGTTGTCGTTGAAGTCGCCGCACACTATCGTGGGATAGCGTTTGTGAGCCTCTATATATTTGTGGACCGCGTCGGCCTGCGGCGCTCTGCGCTTTGCCGCGTCGGCCAGTTTGTGCAGCAGTTTCCTCGACTCCTCACGTGCCGTGTCTTGTTCCATCTCTCCTTTCAGCATCTCCTTGTAGCGGTGCTTTTCGTCTGGCGTCAGGCGGTTGCTCTCGAAGTGGTTGTTCACCACAAGTATCGTGTCTCTACCTTTCTTCAGGTAGTAGGCCACGCTGCCGTTGCCCACCGAGGCATATTCGATGGACTCTGTGCGAACAATGTCATAACGGGTGAACAGGGCCAAGGTGTTGTCCTGCCGCTCGCCAATGCGGGTGACGGATGAGTGCGGGTAGATGGGGTTGAGGAGTGAATTGACATCGTTCTTGCCGAACATTGCTTCTTGCAGGCATACTATGTCGGCCCCACTCTCTTTGATGTAGTTTATTATGTCGTTGAAGTCTTGGTCGTCGCTTTGTGCGTTGAACCCCTGCACGTTGTAGCTCAACACCTTCATCGCCCCCGGCGGCGTTTCCTTGCTTCTGTTCAGTGGGAGGTAGGTGCGTATGGGTTCATAGGCCACAAGAAAGGCCACTGTAGGTATGGCGGCCATGCGCCATTTCACAAAGACCCAAAACACGAGAAAGGCGAGATTGAGGCAAAGGAAAATGGGGAACGACAGTCCCACGCAGGCCAGCAAGGGGTGCGACGTAGGGTCGATACGGTCGGAAAAGCCCGCCATCAGCATCAGTGCGGCAGTAACCGTGTTGGCTCCGGCAATGATGCTGGTGGTTAGGGTCTTCAACTGCTTAATCATTGTTGCTGTTGTCGAAGAGTTTCTGCTTTTCCTCTTTGGTCAGACTGTCGTAGCCGCTCTTGCGTATCTTGTCGAGTATCTGGTCAATCTCATCCTGCTTAGCTTTCTTGCGTGCGTTATACTCCCAGTCGGTCTCCTTGGCTCTGCCCGACTCTTCCTGCTTCGACCAACTACTGCGGTTGTTGCGGCGGCGTTCGAAGTTCTGTTTCATGTTGTCGAAGAACTGCCACCCGCTATTTCTGTTATAGCCCATTCCGGGATGGCGGTTCCAATACCTTATCATAAAGTAGCCGAACAGCATGCCTCCAAGGTGTGCCGTGTGGGCCACGCCGTCGCCCGGCGAGCTGAGTGCGGAGAACAGTTCTATGGCCACATAAATCATGACAAACCATTTGGCCTTGATGGGTATAGGCAACGGGAAAATGAATATGCGCTCTTCGGGAAAGGTCATTCCGAACGCAAGGAGTATGCCGTATATGGCGCCTGATGCGCCCACTGTGGTCCACAGGTTTATTTCTGCGGAATACATCTCGGCCATCTGCAGCACACTTGCTCCATCTATTATAGTATAGAACCTGATGAATTGTGCCAACTCCTGCATGAGGCCGGCTCCTATGCCGCACGCCAGATAGTAGAACAGAAACTTGCGCGGCCCCCACACGCGCTCCAGCACGCAACCGAACATCCATAGGGCAAACATGTTGAAGAGTATGTGGGTGAAACCTCCATGAAGAAACATGTAGGTGACCAGTTGGAGTACGTTGAAGTCGGGGGCAAGGAAGAAGTGAAGTCCGCCCAACGAATTGAGGTCAAGACCGTATCTTTGCAATAGCCATGTGGCCATGAAAGCCAGGATGTTGATAATCAACAGATTTTTTGTTATCGCCGGAATATTTCGCATCGTTCCTTGTTCACAAATGGTTTTGTCAATGGCGCAAAATTACTAAAAAAAGTCCGTCAGCAAGCAAAAAAGTAGGAGCAAAGGGGCTAAATGGCCATATATAAGGCACTTTTCTTGCTTTTTTGTTTGTTTTATTAATTGTTTACCCTATATTTGCAACATGAAATCGCGTGCAATGCCGAAATATAAAGGACTTTTGCGCATTGCAGAGATAGATTTTGGCAATGGAAGGTGTGCGGTGAAGCCTATGCATGTTGTCTTGTAACGCGCGCTCCATTGTTTTGAAAAAGAATACTGAAACCATATTAAAAATAACATTTTAAACTCACGGATTATGAACAAAACAGAATTGATCGACAAGATCGCAGAAGCTTCAGGGCTTGCAAAGACTGATGCTAAGAAGGCTCTTGATGCCACAGTTGCCGCTATAAAGGAAGCCCTCGTGGCTGGTGACAAGATTGCGCTTATTGGCTTTGGCACATTCAGCGTGACCGAGCGCCCCGCCCGCTCAGGCGTTAACCCTCACACAAAGGAGAAGATTGTGATTGCAGCAAAGAAGGTTGCAAAGTTCAAGGCTGGCGCTGAGTTTGCTGAATCCCTGAACTGATTTATTTTATAACAACTCATACTATGATGAGGCAGACCAACCCGTGAGGGCAGGTCTGCTTTTTTTGTTTTGTGTAACTTCGTCAAGTTGTGCTTTCACGCCTTCCCTTAGACTCGCGCGAACATTATTATATATAGCGTTGATTGGGTAAAAAAAAACGACTGGCGGTTGCTTCCATGGCAACAAATGCAAATATAATTGATAGTTTCTCCAATGCTGTTTCCACACCCCTTTTAGAAAAGCGCCTCTTTTCCATGAGAAATGCGCCTCTTTTCTACCAGAAAAGCGCCTCATTTCTCATGGAAAAGAGGCGCATTTCTTTTGGACACTATTTTAGGACTTTTTGGACGTTAGTCGCATGTCATGTCTTTTGTCCAATATTTTCGCAACGGGTGGGTCCTAAAATTGGGCTTTAACTCTACTTGCATGTTCATTGTCGATTCCGAATAATTGACAACAGACCGCCTGTCGGTTAAATAATCATAAAAGTTTACCCCACAACTCTGTCTTGTTCATATACATATAAGTAAAAGCAGTACCTTTGCAGTCCGATTATTAGGGGAGATGCTTAGTATCCCCATGGATGGAGTGTTAATAGTCGTGTCTTTGGCCAGGCACGATGGTTAGTGAATCGCCGTCCAAAGCGCGGACATCATCTGCGCAAGGCAAAAAGTTTTTTAGTAGTAAATCAAAAAGTTAAAATGAACACTTTAAGTTACAAGACTATCTCCGCCAACAAGGAGACAGCCAAGAAAGAATGGGTGGTCTTCGACGCAAGCGGCCAGATTGTAGGTCGCATGTGCTCAAAAGTAGCCAAGCTGCTTCGCGGCAAGTACAAGCCCAACTTCACACCCCACGTGGATTGCGGTGACAACGTAATCATCATCAACGCCGACAAGATCGTGTTCTCCGGCAAGAAGGAGACCGATAAGGTCTATACACGCTATACTGG
>CAVHDN010000093.1:0-7740 GCA_963634315.1 Flexilinea sp.
TTATAGCTCACTGTATTGCACTTTGAAGGGCAGCACAGCCGTGCTGTTCACTACAACGGCAAACCTGCCAGCAAAGTTGCTCAAGGAATATTCGAAGGAAGGCGTTCCCTCTCTCAAGGCTGCTTATGCTGAGGAGAGTGTGTTTGTCGGTGCTGAGAAACTTGAGGAACTTGCAGCTCTCAAGAGCAAGAACGAACTTATTGCAGACGTTGTGGCCTTGCTGCAGTCTCCTGCAAAGAGTGTTGTTTCTGCTCTTCAGTCAGGCGCAAACACTATTCATGGTGTGCTGAAGACTTTAGGCGAGCGTCCTGAATAATCCAAAGTCACAAACAATTAACTTTAAAAACAATAAAATAGAAATAAAAATGGCAGATATTAAAGCTATCGCTGAAGAATTAGTAAATCTTACAGTAAAGGAAGTAAACGAGTTGGCAACAGTCCTGAAGGATGAGTATGGAATTGAACCCGCCGCTGCAGCTGTTGCTGTTGCTGCTGGTCCTGCTGCTGGCGGGGCTGATGCCGCTGCTGAGGAGAAGACTTCTTTCGACGTTGTTCTGAAGGAAGCTGGCGCAGCTAAGTTGCAGGTGGTTAAGGCCGTTAAGGAAGCTTGCGGTCTTGGCTTGAAGGAGGCTAAGGATCTCGTTGACGGTGCACCTTCTACTTTGAAGGAAGGCTTGTCAAAGGACGAAGCCGAGAATCTGAAGAAGACCATCGAGGCCGCTGGTGCTGTTGTTGAGCTTAAATAATCTAGCTCAAATCAGTATAAGGGTTAAGAATCTCCCAGTCGGAGGTTCTTAACCTTTTTGTGTCTATAATGGCCGAAAGGCGAGCGTACAGGCTATTCTTCCAATTAAGACATTATAATAATTTATGGTTTCAAAGATAATAGATAACAGAGTAAACTTTGGCAGTGTCAAGAATCCGATGCCTTATCCGGATTTCCTTGATGTGCAATTGCAGTCTTTCAAAGACTTCCTCCAGTTGGACACTCCACCCGAAGAACGCAAGAATGACGGTTTGTATAAGGTGTTCTCAGAGAATTTCCCTATAACCGACACGCGTAATAATTTCGTTCTTGAGTTCCTTGATTACTACATTGATCCACCTCGTTATACCATTGACGAGTGTTTGGAGCGTGGCTTGACTTATAGTGTTCCTTTGAAGGCAAAACTAAAGTTGTATTGCACCGACCCTGACCATGAGGACTTCGGCACGGTGATACAGGACGTGTTCCTCGGACCTATACCTTACATGACAGACAATGGAACATTTGTCATCAATGGAGCCGAGCGCGTTGTGGTGTCACAGTTGCACCGTTCTCCCGGTGTATTCTTTGGTCAAAGCGTCCATGCCAATGGTTCTTTGCTCTATTCTGCACGTATCATCCCGTTCAAGGGCTCGTGGATTGAGTTCGCCACTGACATCAATAACGTGATGTATGCTTACATTGACCGTAAGAAGAAATTGCCTGTTACTACTCTTCTGCGTGCCATCGGCTATGAGACAGATAAAGACATACTGCGCATCTTTGACCTAGCAGAGGAAGTAAAGGTTACCAAGACCAACATTAAGAAGATGTATGGTCGCAAACTTGCAGCACGCGTTCTGAAAAGCTGGAATGAAGATTTTGTTGACGAGGATACGGGTGAGGTTGTTTCCATCGAGCGCAATGAGGTGATTATGGACCGTGAGACGGAGATCACTGAATACAATGCAATGGATATCCTTGAGAGCGGCGCTCAGTCGATACTCGTACACAAGGACGAGGCTACTGCTCAGGACTACTCCATCATTTTCAATACGCTCCAGAAAGACCCAAGTAACTCGGAGAAGGAGGCCGTGCTCTATATCTATCGCCAGTTGCGCAATGCTGACCCGGCTGATGATGCGAGTGCACGTGAGGTCATACAAAACCTGTTCTTCTCCGACAAGCGTTACGACTTGGGCGATGTGGGACGTTACAGAATAAACAGGAAGTTGGGCCTTAACACCGACATGGATGTCAGGGTGCTGACCAAAGAAGACATAATAGAAATCATCAAGTACCTCATACAGTTGATAAACTCCAAGGCTACTGTAGATGATATTGACCACTTGTCAAACCGACGTGTGCGCACTGTAGGAGAGCAACTTAGCAACCAGTTCTCCATAGGTTTAGCGCGCATGAGCCGCACCATCCGTGAACGCATGAATGTGCGCGACAATGAGGTGTTCACTCAGACCGACTTGATAAATGCGAAGACCATATCGAGCGTCATCAACTCGTTCTTCGGAACCAACCCTCTGTCGCAGTTCATGGACCAGACTAACCCTCTTGCAGAGGTTACACACAAGCGCCGTCTGTCGGCACTCGGTCCTGGCGGCCTGTCGCGTGAGCGTGCTGGATTTGAGGTGCGTGACGTTCACTATACCCATTATGGTCGTTTGTGTCCTATCGAGAGTCCTGAAGGCCCGAACATCGGACTTATCTCTTCGCTTTGTATCTATGCGAAGATAAACGAGTTGGGCTTCATAGAGACTCCTTACCGCAAGGTGGCGAACGGAGTGGCCGACTTGAACAATGAAGACATCGTATATCTCACTGCTGAAGAGGAGGAAGACCACATTATAGGTCAGGGTAACGCCCCGTTGAACGACGATGGAACGTTTATCCGCGATGTTGTCAAGTGCCGTAAGGATGCTGACTTCCCAGTCGTTCCGCCAGAACAAGTTGATTTGATGGACGTGTCACCGCAGCAGATAGCTTCTATCGCTGCTGCCTTGATTCCATTCCTCGAACATGACGATGCCCACCGTGCCTTGATGGGATCCAACATGATGCGTCAGGCTGTTCCTTTGCTCCACAACGATGCACCTATTGTAGGTACAGGCATTGAGAAACAGGTGTGCGAAGACTCGCGTACCATGATTACCGCAGAAGGCGATGGTGTCATAGAGTATGTTGATGCCAACACTATACGTATCCTTTACGACCGTACCGAGGACGAGGAGTTCGTAAGCTTTGAGCCTGCGCTGAAAGAATATCGCATACCTAAGTTCCGTCGTACCAACCAGAACATGACGATAGACCTGCGCCCTATCTGCAACAAGGGACAGCGTGTGAAACAAGGCGACATTCTCACTGAGGGCTATGCCACAGAGAACGGAGAGTTGGCACTTGGTCGCAACCTTATTGTGGCCTACATGCCTTGGAAGGGATACAACTATGAGGATGCTATCGTGCTTAACGAACGTCTTGTGCGTGAGGACGTTCTGACATCTGTTCATGTGGATGAGTACTCGCTTGATGTGCGTGAGACAAAACGTGGCATGGAGGAGTTCACCAATGATATTCCCAATGTGAGTGAGGAAGCCACAAAGGACCTCGATGATAATGGTGTTATTCGTGTTGGTGCGCGTGTTGAGCCGGGTGACATTCTTATAGGTAAGATTTCGCCGAAGGGAGAGAGCGACCCGTCGCCAGAGGAGAAGCTCCTGCGCGCCATCTTCGGTGACAAGGCAGGCGATGTCAAGGACTCGTCGCTTAAGGCAAATCCGTCGCTTACCGGTGTCGTTATTGACAAAAAGATATTTGCACGCGCCATAAAGACTCGCCAGACGAAGTTGCAGGACAAGACCCTTTTGGCCAAGATTGACGAAGAGTATGAGGCTAAGGTCGATGACTTGAAGGACATTCTCGTGGAGAAGTTGCTCACACTTACCGAAGGTAAGGTATCGCAAGGTGTAAAGGACTATACTGGTGCGGAGATTATAACGCACGGAAGCAAGTTCACTGTGACCAACCTCAAGAACCTTGAGTATGGCGATGTGCAGATAAGCAAGTGGACTGATGACGACCACGCCAATGAACTAATAGCCAAACTTATCATAAACTTCATGAAGAAGTACAAGTTGCTTGACGCAGAGATGAAGCGTAAGAAGTTTGCCATAACTATTGGCGATGAACTTCCTTCAGGCATCTTGCAGATGGCCAAGGTTTATGTGGCCAAGAAGCGTAAGATAGGCGTAGGTGATAAGCTTGCCGGACGTCACGGTAACAAGGGAATCGTGGCCAAGATAGTGCGTCAGGAGGACATGCCGTTCACAGCCGATGGCCAACCGGTCGATTTGGTGTTGAACCCGTTGGGTGTGCCTTCGCGTATGAACCTTGGACAGATATTCGAAGCCATATTGGGTGCCGCTGGCAAGCGCCTTGGCGTGAAGTTCGCCACGCCAATCTTCGATGGAGCAAAGCTTGACGACCTTGCCGAATGGACAGACAAGGCTGGTCTACCTCACCTCTGCTCAACCTATTTGTATGACGGCGAAACAGGAGAACGCTTCGACCAGCCTGCAACAGTGGGTATCACCTACTTCCTCAAACTCGGTCACATGGTGGAGGACAAAATGCACGCACGTTCCATCGGTCCGTACTCACTCATCACACAGCAACCGCTTGGAGGTAAGGCTCAGTTTGGAGGCCAGCGTTTCGGAGAGATGGAGGTTTGGGCCCTTGAGGCATTCGGCGCAAGCCATGTGCTGCAGGAAATCCTCACCATCAAGTCTGACGATGTGGTAGGACGAAGCAAGGCTTATGAAGCCATTGTCAAGGGCGAGCCGATGCCGACCCCTGGCATACCCGAATCTCTCAATGTGCTTCTGCATGAGTTGAAGGGACTTGGATTGAGCATTACTCTCGATTGATAAAGCAAATGAACGCATGCTGTCGCCACTTTGCTGACGAGAAAATGCAATTCTTTACGAAATATAATAGAACAAAGAAAATATGGCTTTCAAGAAAGATTCAAAGATAAAGAGCAATTTCACCAAGATAACCATAGGACTCGCTTCGCCGGAAGAGATACTTGAGAGTTCGTATGGTGAGGTGACCAAACCCGAGACCATCAACTACCGCACCTACAAGCCGGAACGCGACGGACTGTTCTGCGAGCGCATCTTCGGTCCTACAAAGGATTACGAGTGTGCCTGCGGCAAGTACAAGCGCATACGCTACAAAGGCATAGTCTGCGACCGTTGTGGTGTTGAGGTGACCGAGAAGAAAGTGCGTCGTGAGCGCACAGGTCACATCGAATTGGTGGTTCCAGTGGCCCACATTTGGTATTTCCGTTCATTGCCCAACAAGATAGGCTATCTGCTCGGATTGCCCACCAAGAAGCTTGACGCAATTATATATTACGAGCGTTACGTGGTCATTCAGCCTGGCGTGATGGCAGGTAAGAAGGATTCCGAGGGCAATGACTTGCTTGGCTCCAACGTTTACGACCTGCTTTCTGAGGATGAGTACAACGACATACTCGACAACAAAGTGTCGCAAGACAACGATTTGCTCGACGACTCAGACCCCAACAAGTTCATTGCGAAGATGGGTGCAGAAGCTATCTACGACCTCCTTACCCGCATAGACCTTGACTCACTGTCGTATGAACTTCGTGACCGTGCCAATAGCGACTCTTCTATGCAGCGCAAGAACGAGGCGTTGAAGCGTCTGCAGGTTGTAGAGGCGTTCCGTGGCAGCAAGGATGTGAACCGTCCCGAGTGGATGATAATGAAGATTCTGCCCGTAATACCCCCAGAGCTTCGTCCTCTCGTGCCGCTCGACGGTGGCCGTTTCGCCACTTCCGACCTCAACGACCTCTATCGTCGTGTCATCATACGTAATAACCGCTTGAAGCGACTGATAGAGATAAAGGCTCCCGAGGTAATTCTGCGCAACGAGAAGCGTATGCTTCAGGAGGCCGTTGACAGCTTGTTCGACAATTCCCGCAAGAGCAGTGCAGTGAAGAGCGACAGCAACCGTCCGTTGAAGTCGTTGTCTGACTCACTGAAGGGTAAGGCCGGTCGTTTCCGTCAGAACCTGTTGGGTAAGCGTGTCGATTATTCAGCCCGTTCGGTTATCGTGGTCGGACCGGAGTTGAAGATGGGAGAGTGCGGTCTGCCTAAACTCATGGCAGCAGAGCTGTACAAGCCGTTCATCATACGCAAGCTCATAGAGCGCGGCATAGTTAAGACGGTGAAGAGTGCCAAGAAGATTGTTGACCGTCGTGAACCTGTCATTTGGGACATCCTCGAGAACGTGATGAAAGGTCATCCTGTGCTTCTCAACCGTGCCCCGACACTTCACCGTCTTGGCATCCAAGCCTTCCAGCCAAAACTCATCGAGGGTAAGGCCATTCAGTTGCACCCGTTGGCATGTACGGCGTTCAACGCCGACTTCGACGGTGACCAGATGGCCGTGCACCTTCCTTTGAGCAATGAGGCAGTGCTTGAGGCGCAGATACTTATGCTCCAGAGCCACAACATCCTTAATCCTGCCAATGGCGCTCCTATCACTGTGCCGTCACAGGATATGGTACTTGGACTCTACTATATCACTAAGATACGTCCGGGTGCAAAGGGCGAGGGACTTACATTCTACGGGCCCGAGGAGGCCATCATTGCCCACAATGAGGGCAAGTGTGACATTCACGCTCAGGTGAAAGTCATTGTCAAGGACATTGATGAGGAAGGCAACTTCGTCAGCAGAATAGTAGAGACTTCCGTTGGACGTGTCATCGTGAACGGTGTAGTGCCCGATGAGGTGGGATATGTCAACAAGGTAATTTCTAAGAAGAGTTTGCGCGACATCATTGCCGACGTTATAAAGAAGGTGGGCTTCGCCGAGGCTTGTGAGTTCCTTGACGGAATAAAGAATCTTGGTTACCGCATGGCCTATCTCGCCGGACTGTCGTTCAACCTTGACGATATCATCATTCCTAAGGAGAAAGCAGCCCTCGTGGAGAAGGGTAATGAGGAGGTAAGACAGATTACTGAGAACTACAATATGGGCTTCATCACCGACACTGAGCGTTACAATCAGGTAATTGATACTTGGACACACATCAACAATGACCTTGGCAATGTGCTGATGAAGGAAATGACCGAGGCCGACCAGGGATTCAATGCTGTGTTCATGATGCTTGACTCTGGTGCTCGTGGTTCTAAGGACCAGATTCGTCAGTTGTCAGGTATGCGTGGACTTATGGCCAAGCCGCAGAAAGCCGGTGCCGAGGGCGCGCAGATCATTGAGAACCCTATCCTCTCCAACTTTAAGGAAGGAATGTCAGTGCTTGAATACTTCATATCTACCCACGGTGCTCGTAAGGGTCTTGCCGACACTGCCATGAAGACAGCCGACGCCGGTTACCTTACCCGTCGTCTTGTTGACGTTTCGCACGATGTCATCATAACTGAGGAAGACTGTGGAACGCTCCGCGGACTTGTATGTACTGCGCTGAAGAATGGTGAAGAGGTCATCTCCTCACTTTACGAGCGCATACTCGGACGTGTGTCAGTGCATGACGTTGTCAACCCCACCACAGGCGAACTTATAGTAGCCGCAGGCGATGAAATAACCGAGCCTATAGCTCAGGCCATAGAGGACTCGCCGATAGAGAGCGTAGAGATTCGTTCAGTGCTCACTTGCGAGAGCAAGAAGGGTGTGTGCATGAAGTGCTACGGACGCAACCTCGCCACACGTCGTATGGTGCAGAAGGGTGAGGCCGTCGGAGTCATCGCTGCTCAGGCCATCGGTGAACCTGGTACACAGCTTACCCTCCGTACGTTCCACGCTGGTGGTGTGGCAGCCAATGCTGCAGCCAACGCATCCATCGTGGCTAAGAACGACAGCCGTCTTGAGTTTGAGGAACTGCGCACTGTGCCGTTTGACGAGGACGGAAAGAAGTGTGAGATGGTGGTGAGCCG